>JAFXEA010000603.1 GCA_017521065.1 Kiritimatiellia bacterium
AATGTCCGCATCACTATGAGATTGCGGTTCTTGGCATCTGTCGCAAGAGAGACGCAGTTCGTCTTCGCAAAATCGGCGTACGCCTCATCCACAATCACTACACCCTTGAACTTTCCCGCGAAAGCAGATATTGCCTCCCTGGAAGTCACAGTACCGGTTGGAGCGTTGGGGTTTGTGAGCAGGAACAAGGAAACCTTCTTCCCGTCCGCTTCAAGCACCGGCTTCTGCCAAGTAAAGTCATCGGCAAGCGGAGACGGAACAAACGGCACGTTACGGATTGCGGCAAGCGTCCTGTACAGGGAATAGCTGGGATCGAGCGATCCGATCGCCTCGTCATCCTCGACAAACGCCTTTGCCGCAAGCGTAAGGATCTCATCCGATCCGTTGCCGACAAATACGCGCTCAGGCACGGTCTTCCATATTTTCGCAATGCGGGCGCGCAACGCCGTGAACACAGGGTCGGGATAGCGGCGCAGCGCATCAAGGTCGAAAGACTTAAGCACCTCGGCACATTTCGGCGACGGAAGGTAGGGATTCTCGTTTGTGTTCAGCTTTACCACGTTCTTGGCTTTTGGCTGCTCACCAGGAGTGTATGCCTCCAATACTCTGACTGATTTTGCGATTCTCATTTTTATCTCTTCAGAATTTGTTTTCACTTGAGCAGCACTGCACTCGTTCGGCATGCTGTACGTGTAAGCAGCAGAATGAACACGCTTTCGTCAATCTTTCTGCTGCAGAGATTTACTATTCGCGTTGCGCCTACGCTTTTCATCTCCTTATCAAGCATGTCAAGATTGTTCTGAAGCGTAGTTGTATCCTCAAAGAGGCGGCAGGAACAGCTGTTCGGCCGCTGCGGATCTCCACCACCTATCGGTATCAGATCGAATATTTTCCATCCGGTGTTTTCGATGACAACCGATTCAATGGGAACTTCCCCTCCCTCGACATTGACGCCATGGTAGTTGTGTGCCGTGGTAATGGTTGCACAACCGGCCATGGCAAAGACGGACAAAAGCGCAATAAGCCTCACTTTGACCCATCCTTTCCTTTGACGCCGGATTTAACCGTTTTGCCGGGCTTTACAAGCACTCCAGACAGCTGTATCTCAGGATAGCACACCAAAAAAGGTATGGGGCAGGGTATTTCCGTTCCGGGAACCTCAAAGAAAACCTTTTCATCGCGTGTGAACATGATATTTTTGACATTTGCGTTCTTCGAATTGGCATATGTCATCATGCGGTCATGCAGAAGTATTGGATTGACATGATCCGTAAAGAACTTCCACGGAAAACTTTCACCAGGTGTTGCGTTGCCGCACACCAACGGTATGCAATTGAAGAGATACCATCCATAGTTTGAAATCAGAACGTGTTCGATAGGTTTATCGACACCTTCCACCAATTCCGAATTCTGCAACGCAGTATTGGTTCCCACATCCATGCTGTAGCATCCGCCAAGCATGATTGCGAACAAAACAACTATAGATAGCGCAAGTATCTTCATGATAGCGCGAATTATACCATATTCGACTTACTTGCCGCAGATCTCTTTGAGGTGCGGCAAGAAGGCATCCGCCCATACGGTATAGCCCTCTGGACCGGGATGCGTGCCGTCCGGCAGAAGCTTTACATCAGGCAGTCCTTCAGAATCCGTGAACTGCTTTGTGAGATCGAACCAGATCACATCCTTGCCGTCTGCCAGGGGACGTATGAGTTCATTCACTTTGATCTGCTTTGGCATGACAATCTCGCCATTCTTGCGGGTGTAGTCGCGGTTTGGACGCTTGTGCGCAACTTCGCGCGGCAGAAGCGGCATGAGCAACAGCTTCGCCTGCGGCTGTTTCTTGCGGATCGCCTCGACACAGGCCTTGATACCGGCGGCGATATCCTCCGGGGTGTCGCTCCAGGTGTTGTTCGTACCGATCATGAGTGTGACGACACGTGTATGCACACCATCAAGTATTCCGCCATGAAGAATATTCCAAAGCGTATTCTGCGTACGGTCGCCGCCGAAGCCGACGTTCAGGATCTTGTATCCCTTGAACTTGGCGTTGAACACATCCACATTGCCCTTGCGGTCCCAGAAATGGGTGATCGAATCGCCAATCATGATTGCGTCGTAGTAGCGCTCCGCATTCGCACACTGTTCGGCACGTTTCTCTCTGATGCGAGGCTGCACTGACTTTTTCGGGTTGTTCAGCCAGTGGTTCTTGATCTTGGGAATGGTTGTCACAGGACCGGTCTTGGGAAGCGAAGTCATCGCAACGGGAGCGGTTGATTTCGGAGCCTTCTTCGTACGGCCGAGAGCATAGTCGAGAAACGGCTTGAGCTCCTCAGCCCAGATAACGTAGCCTGGCTCGCCGGGATGCAGGAGATCCTTGGCCATGCTCGTTTCCATCACACCGTTTGTCGTGAGAAGTCTGCTGTTGAAGTCGCACCAGAGAACTCGCTTTCCGTCCGCGAACGCCTTTATCTCGCTGTTCACTAGATCGTTGCGCACACGGAGCGGATCCTTTACCGTCGCACCGCGGGGGAAGATAGGATGCATGATTATCTTCGCCTGCGGATATTTGCTTTTGAGATGGTCCACGATGGACTGGATTCCAAGAATCGTATCGGTAGGCGGCTCACTCTCCACATCGCGATGCCCGGTATTGTTCGTGCCGATCATGAGAACAAACGCCTTGGGCGAAAGATTCGCCAGCTGACCGTTGTAGAGACGCCACAGCACATGCTCGGTGCGGTCTCCGGAGATGCCGCAGTTGAGAGCCTTGTAGGTGCCTTCAGCAAAATTTGCCGCCCAGACCTTCGCTCCTTTCGACTCCCACCCATGCGTGATCGAGTCGCCAAGAAAGACGATATCATAACCGCCTTGCTCCGCCAAAGCCTTTTTGGCGTCGAAGCGAGGAAGCCACATCTTGCGTGTCCACGCCCTTTCAGGGAGAGCGGGCGTCACGGCAAGCTGACCGAAGAGCGAACCGCACACACCGACGGAAAGTGCGGCAAACATCATTCTATAGGCAGGCATTTTCATGTTTCGTGATATTCCTTGTTTTCTGAAATGCAACAATTCAAACCATCCGCTCAGACATTGAGCTGAGCGGAATCACGCTTGACCTTGGAGTCGTCAAGACCAAGCTTGGACACATCAACATCGACGATTCCGAGCGGCTTTGCCGTGCGCCAGCCGCCACGTGTGAAGTCCGGTATGTCAAACGGCTTCGAGCGGCTGCGCACCGACTTCTCGGAAAGCTCCGCGAGACAGCACCAGCTTGCGAGATCGTACACGTCCATATCCATGGGCAGACCGTTCTGCAGACAGTATGCCCAGCGGAGATCCATCAGGAAATCCATACCTCCATGACCGCCAACCTTCTTGGCAATCTCACCGGCTGACTTCCAAAGCGGATGCTTGTAGGCCTCCTTTATCTCTGCGATCTTCTCGGCATCGAAGAACTTGTGCAGTCCGTCGCCGGGTTTCTCCTCCCATCCGAACCTCATCATGGAAGGTTCATTGCGGTACGTACGCCATGGCATACCATGGAATATCCCCTTGGTGCCGGTCACCATATTGATGCGAGAGTACGGACGCGGACTCGACACGTCATGCTGAAGCATTATGG
>JAFXEA010000604.1 GCA_017521065.1 Kiritimatiellia bacterium
AGTTTGCTTTTTGTTGAACATCATCCGAAAGTAAACACGGTCATTACGTATTGATTTGCTCGCCAAACTATGATTTTCGTTTGTATACGATCCGATTTTTACATCACATAAGAAGTCATCTGTTTCAACGCTTTCCAGGACAGGTTCGAATCCCGCCTCCCTGCACACGTTGCGAAGGAACTGCGGAGTAACCGATCCGGGCGCTCCCACAATAATCTCTGTGAAATCCTTCGTTCTCCTTACCGCTGCCGCACAGTTCTTCGTATCCGCGAAATTGGCAATCGGTTTCCAGCCGTTCTTGCAGTCCAGACGGTACGCAACCGGGAACTTCCGCTCTACGCCTACGCTGGCCTCGTTCCAGAAGCCCTTTACGGTGCTGCAAAGTGGATCTTTCTCATCTGCCGCAACAATCGGCTTACGGCATTCGTCAAGCGAGATGCCGAGTCCGAACGCATTTGCGGTTTCATCAAGCGATGCGCCGGAATGGAATCCGGGATTGCCCACCCAAAGCAGAACTCTCCCTTCCTTGCCGTATTTGCTGCGAATCGCCGATATCCCATCAGGAGTAAGTTTCGAAAGGTCGTTGAGGATCATAACCTTCGGCGCAATCTCGGCAAACTCCTTTGATATCACATCATCAGCCGCATAATAGTCGAACCGATTCCCGACGCGCCACATCGTATCGCACACCTGCGTTGTCCTTGCCGCCGAACAGCGCCAGATTTCGGGATTGAACTTCCACGAAATGAAGTCTCGCGTCCGGTCATCGAAGAGTACCGCAATTCGCTCTTTCCTGTATTGCATGCCACGCGCATTGCGGACGATTTCAGTTGCCTTTCGCCATGCTTCCATCGCTTCGGGATAGTCATACCACGCAGGAGAAAGTGGGTAAGCGTGGAACGTTCCGCCCCATGCGAATGACAGCGCCGCAAAATAGTTGAGAAAATTGGAGAATGTCTCGTTGTTGTGTCGCTCCTGCCAGATTTCGGATTTGTATATCTTCGACTGAAGATACTTCGAATAAGGATAGCGCACATCCATTTCGGCAATCTGAAGTTTGTTGTGCAGCACCATTGAGCCGTTATAGGCGGAAAGGCCTAACGGCACCGTAATTTCGTCACGCCGGCGAGAATATCCTGGCAGCCAGATGATGAAATCGGTGCTGGGGTCTTTGATCATTGTTGCAACCATATCGCGTCCACGCCCATCGCCAGGACCTAACGTAGTGGCGCATGAATATCCGCCGACAATAAGTCTGGGGATTCCCTGCTTGACGGCGGCACGGAACGCACAGTTCATGCGCGCCACTGCCAACGCACAGCATTCCCGGAAGTCGGAAGCAGGAGAAGGCCTTACCGACACATATTCGCAGTCTGGATAAAGATCCGATTCCGTAGGCACTTTCGCATCGTCGATCTTCGCTCCTTCAATTCCCCATGCCGCCGCAAGTGCGGAATCGCTGCCATACTTCTCCTTAAGGAAAAGACGGAATGCGGCTGGTGCATTCGCAGATGTCCAAGGATCCGGCTGAAGACGGAACTGAGAATCGTCTCCGCCGGTCACATACATGCCGACAACAGCCTTTGACGCGTCGGTTTTCTCAAACTGCCGCAATGCCTCCGCAAACGACCTTCCAAGGTCTTCCGGGAACTTGCGCGAAAAGAGACTCGGTATTACGCTTTCACCAGGTTTGCTTGGGAACTCGTGCGTATATTCATCGGAATATTTCCAGCCCTTGAATATGCGCATGCCTTTCGTCTCGTGACGCTCAAGTTCCATAGGATTGGCGCGTTTCCACGCTTCTGTCGCAGAAACCTTGCATATAAGGATTACATACGCATTGGTATCGTGCCTAAGAATGTCATACACCCTGCGTTCCATAAGAGGAATGTCATAGGAACCATCCTCCTTCAGGATCTGTCCGGCATCCAGCTGCTGCCGCTCCGCCGTGTAAGTGGTTTTGCCGACATACAGGTTTACGTTAAATAGGCGAAAACCAATCTTTGAGAACTCCATCACACCCTTTGTTGTGTCACGCCTTCCTGCATTGCGGATGCCAGGGAATATTCGCTCTCCATTAATCTCCAACTCGACACGATCGCCATCCCTAACGATTTTTGGATAGGCGCGAGGACGGCTCTTAAGCGCGGCGGCAATATCCTTATCGGAATATTGAGCCTGACCGAACTTAATCATCTTCATTTTAGGATCTTTTCTCAGCCAGGGCTTCGCTTGAACGTCGACATCCGACATTTCCACACGGTCAAGGGTTATCCGAGATGGATTCCCGGAGAACTGAAACGCCACACGCGCAAATGCCGCCTTGTCTGGAGACTTCTGATACATTCGCACATGAATATCCTTGCCGATTGCTGAATTTGCAGAACATTCGATGCATGGATAGTTGATGGCTCCGGGAATCGCGGTTTCTACGGTATCAATAGAAGATACCACCAGCTGCCTGCCATTGGCATCTTCCCATCTGATCCGAATATCGGCAACGGAACCAAAGTTCCATTCATGTTTTTTCCAGGTGATGTCAAAGCGTACTGGCTTGCCTGACTTCACCTCTACCGAATTAGCGCTAACCAGCAATTCCGATCCAGACGATTTGCCATCCCACACAAGCTCCTCCCCCGCGAACACCGCAACACCAAAAACCAATGCGGCAATCGCAAAAAACGGCTTCAGCAAACCCTTTCCTATTTCCATATACATATACAGCATAAATTCCTCTTTTAAAGACTGGCAATAACTATACCAAAACCATTTTTTTTTTTTCAAGACAAAATCACTCTGGACTATCCCCATTACAACAAGCCGAATCTGGCCGATATTGCACCTGAAACACCGATATGGTAATATACGCGGCATGAAAGGAAACGGCAAAGGCTGTACGCCAAGTGAAAGGGAAAAATGGTCGGAGCGACGAGATTTGAACTCGTGACCTTTTGCACCCCAAGCAAACGCGCTACCAGACTGCGCTACGCCCCGACAATGTGTCAAAAACGGCACGCATTATATCAAAACGCATTTTGAAGCGCAAGAGGTTCAAAGGAAGTTCTTGCACCAAACAGGAGAATAAAGAAAAATGAGCTACACAGAAGCCAAAAAGAAGTATGCCGCCCTTGGCGTCGATACCGAAAAAGCAATAAAGGAACTCGCGAAGATTCCCGTTTCCATGCACTGCTGGCAGGGAGACGACGTGACAGGATTCGAGAACGCAGGAGCTCTCACCGGCGGCATTCAGTCCACCGGCAACTACCCGGGCAAGGCGCGTACGCCGGAAGAACTGATGGCAGACCTCGAACTGGCTCTCAAGCTCATCCCCGGCAAGCATCGCGTGAACCTCCATGCCTGCTACGCGATCTTCGAGGACGGCAAGAAAGTCGACCGTGACAAGCTCGAACCCAAGCACTTCAAGAAGTGGGTGGACTTCGCCAAGCGCAACAAGATTGGCCTCGACTTCAACCCCACCTTCTTCTCCCATCCGCTCGCCGACCAG
>JAFXEA010000605.1 GCA_017521065.1 Kiritimatiellia bacterium
GCGGTAGGTCTTGTCTCGGACAATGCGACGCATGAGGCGAGTATCCTCAAAGTAGAGCCACCCTCCTTCATCCGCTGTGAGCTGCGTGAGGGTGTTGAGGTAAACCCGATACTTCAATCCATCAGGCACCCCTTCCGTAAGGACAGGGTTGAGCGCATGAATCCCTTCCAGAACAACAACCACGTTATCCGGTGGAGTGAAAATCTCAGGATCGTCAAATCCCTCGTGCTTTACGAAATCGAACTTCCGGCGATGCAGAGGCGTTCCGGCAAATATCTTGAGCAGATCCTCCGAAAGCCTGTCGCGATCAACAGCATCAAGGTGTTCATAGTCGAACTTGCCCTCCGCATCACGCGGATTGCGGCTGTTCCCGACAAAATAGTCATCCGTGGAAATGCGAAGCGCCGTGATTCCGTTCGCTTCAAGATTCCTGCAAAGACGGATCGCCGTGGTTGTCTTGCCGGCGGCGGACGGACCCGACACCAGCACCAGACGCACCCCAGGCACCCTTGCGGCGATGAGTTCCGAGATACGGGAGATGCGCTCCCTGTGAAGCGTCTCCCCCTGCGCAACAAGACCGGCAAAGCCGCCCGACAAGACGGCTGCGTTCAGCTGCGATATCGACTGGAGATGGCGCGAATTCATTACCGGAATTCCTCGGATGTGCGGCGCCCTCCGTCAAGAGCGGGATGGCGATGCGCCCAGACCGCCTGGCGGGCGACGCCAAGCAGAAGCGCCGCATCATCCTTCGTGACAACTCCACGAGAGAACACGCGGTGTATCCCCTGCATCATGTGGTCTGACTTCTTCTCGTCCATGTAGCCGATATCCTCAAGCATCTCACGCCACATCTTCATGAGCTGCATCTTCTGTCCCTGCGGCGCGGGCGGAGCCTTCTCATGCGGAGGCTGGTAGGAACCCGTGGCGGTGAACAGCTCGTATGCCGTGATGAGGACAGCCTGCGAAAGGTTTATCGAGGTGTATCCTTCATGGACGGGGATGCGTATCAGGTGCGTGCACTGGGCGATCTCCTCGTTCAGGAGCCCCTTGTCCTCACGCCCGAACACCACAGCGACAGGACCTGTGGCGGCAAGCGAAAGAATGTCCGCCGCACATTCGCGCGGAGCCTTCACGTGCTGGCGGTAGAGGCCGCCGCGCGCGGTTGTTCCGACGACCGCCACGCAATCGGCGACGGCCTCTTCGAAGGTCGCAAACTCCTCGCGGTTCTCGATGAGGTCCGTCGCGTGGACGGCAAGCCTGTTGCCCTCATCCCAGCTGTTCTGGAGATTCGGCGCTGCAAGCCTCAGATGCCGCAGACCCATGTTCGCCATCGCCCTGCATGCACTGCCTACATTGCCGGTGTAGAGCGTGCCGACAAGCACGATCTTGATGTTATCCAAAGGATTCATTACGGAAGAAGACGCTTTGTCGTGCCCTTGAGGTAAGCCTTGCACATCTTGAAGCCTTCGGCATAGGCGGCGCCGCACTGGTAGCCACGATAGCGCGAGCAGGTGCGCACCATATCAGCGAAGTCGATGTGGTCGTGTTCGCGCATCCAGTCAAGCTGCGAATGGTGGCATTCAAGCATCTCGATCTTGAGGTCGATTTCGTCGGAGATGTCCACAAACTCGTCCGGAACGAAGTTGACGCCAGCGAGCGTGTCCATGTAGTAGATCGGGACAAGCTTGGCGGCCTTCTTCGTCTTGGACGGCCAGTTTGGAAGCGTAGCCGTGAAAGCGGCGTCGAAGACAAGCTTGGCCGTGGCGGTGTGATCCGGCATGTAGTCGTCGGGGTTATGGGTGATGATGAAGTCCGGCTGTGCGTACTGGATGAGCTCAACTACCTTGTTGCGGCTCTCAGCGTTGTCGGAATAGATGTCAAGGTCGTCGAACAC
Source organism: Kiritimatiellia bacterium (assembly GCA_017521065.1). Lineage (GTDB taxonomy): Bacteria > Verrucomicrobiota > Kiritimatiellia > RFP12 > UBA1067 > UBA1731. Next base: position 1,895 of record JAFXEA010000605.1, read on the forward strand.
GCCGCCGATCACCTCGATTCCGGCGAGCTTTCCGGCCTCCTTCGCCTCGTTTGCTCGCATGGGGATGAGCTCGTGGGGCGGAATCACCACATGTCCGAGTGATCCGTTGCAGAGATGCGCAACAACAACCTTGTCGCCACGCTTAACACACTTTGCGAGCGTACCCGCACATGCGATCTCGACATCATCAGGATGGCAGCCAACAGCCAAAACGTTCATTTGTATTCTCCTTGTTTTTTATAAGGTTGATCATTGTGATTAAAATGGATTCACGCCTTCTTTATTATGCTTGTGCAAGCCTTGAGGACACCCGCCACGTCCGCTAGGTCTGATGGGATGATCATCGTGTTGTTCTGCTTCGCGAGGTTGCCGAACTGCGTCAGATACTGCTGGGCGAGCTGCATGTTGACAGAGTTGAGTCCGCCCGGCTCATTCAGCGCGGCGGCAACCTTGCGGATTCCCTCGGCCTGGGCATCGGCGACAAGCGTTATCTCCTTGGCGCGGCCCTCGGCTTCGTTGATGCGCCTTTCGCGTTCGCCCTCGGAAAGCGCAATCGCCTGCTGGCGTTCGCCTTCTGCACGGTTGATTTTCGACTGGCGCTCACCTTCGGACTCTGCGATCATGGCGCGCTTCTCGCGTTCGGCCCGCATCTGCTTCTCCATCGCATCGCGGATGCTCTGGGGCGGCGTGATGTTCTTGATCTCGTAGCGCGTGACCTTGATGCCCCACGGATCGCTCGCCTTGTCCACAGCGGAGACGATCACCCCGTTGATTGCGGTGCGCTCCTCAAAGGAACGGTCAAGATCGAGCTTACCCATCTCGCTTCGCATGGTGGTCTGCGCAAGCTGGGTGGTGGCGAAGAGATAGTTGCCGATGCCATAGGAAGCCTTCACAGGATCCATCACCTGAAGATAGAGGATGCCATCCACAGAAACAGCGATGTTGTCCTTGGTTATGCACTCCTGCGGCGGCACATCGATCGCCATCTCC
>JAFXEA010000606.1 GCA_017521065.1 Kiritimatiellia bacterium
CCTCTACGCGACGCATCAGCGCAACCGCGCGGTCATTCTCCTCGTCGTCAAGGAAGAACGCACGGTGCGCAAGCCGGCTGACAAGGTGATAGCACCTGTTCTGCTCGATAACCCTGTTCTTTCTCATGCGGACATTATACCAAAAACTCGGCTCCGGTATCAATTTTACTGTATCAATAAGCTCTGACCCTTCAGTCTCTCTGACCCTTCAGTCTCTATCTACGCCACTTGATGTCGGGAAACGGCTCGTTCGGGGAAAGAGAGCAAAGATATCTGCCGACCGGGACAACAAGAACGTTTCCGTGCATATACTGTACATCGCCCCTGTAGAGCAGTACGGTTCTCGCTTCCGGATAATCTGACGCAAACGATTTAAGCCCCGAAAAATCCTTAGAATCAAGTTTTGCGGCATTCTTGACTTCTATCGCAAGAAAATCCATATCGTCATAGACAACAAAATCAACCTCTTTACCTTCTGCCGTCCGCCAGCAGTACAAACTGTCCCTGCGCTCGGAATAATCAAGATATGCTTTCAAATGCTGGAATACCAGTCCTTCAAGTGCAGCTCCGTCAATCTCCTCCGGTCTGTCAAGAGGGCCTTTCGGCCGCAATGTGCGAAACACGCCTGTGTCAAAGAAATAAAATTTTGCCGTTGTCGCCATTGACCTTTTTGCCCGTTTCAGAAAGACCGGCAAAGTGGATGCTATCATCAGATCGAACAATATCTTAAGATAGCCGTCGACTGTTGTCCGCCCTACACCGCAATCACGGGCTATTGCACTTGAAACCAGCTGGGATCCATGTGAAAATGACGCCGACTCCAGAAAACGGGCAAACGGGGAGAGCGTTCTTACAAGCCCCTCCTGTTGTATCTCCTCGCGAAGGTACAGGTCAATATAGGCGGAGAGCACCGTATCCTTCTTTTTGGAACCAAACACAACCGGAAGCATGCCATATTTAAGGGCCTCTTCCAAAGAGAAATCCTCGCCGAGTTCGCTCGCGATGAAAGGGTGCATCATTTTGCGTACGGCACGACCGGCAAGCAGATCAGCACCGGTTCGCTTAATCTTTCGAGCACTTGATCCTGTCAGTACAAACTGCAATCCCAAGTGCTCTTCAATAAGCGAATGGACGACACTGAGCACTTCCGGCACCTTCTGCACTTCATCAATCACAAAACACTTTGCCTGGGCATTCCCCTTCACAATATCCGACAGACTTTCCGGTCGAGACTGAAGAGTTCTGAATACATCCGGTTTCAGCAAATCTACAACAGTAGCATCCCTATAGCAATCCTTCAGCCAAGTCGATTTGCCGGTCCCGCGTGGCCCAAGAAGGAAAAAGCTTTCACTATATGGCGATATTAATCTGTTAATTTTCTTCATGACGCATATTGTAGCACATAGCCCATATCCGAAGCAACTGGAATATGCCATTTGAAATGGCATATTCCGGCGGAATCCGCCATTTAGAATGGCAATTTTCGGCGACGTGAGCAGGAAGGCTGAAGCGTAAACCTAAATTCGGCAGTTGGGTGGGTTATTTTCAGGGGGCAAAAGAGGGGCAAAAGGGTCAGAGCTTATTGACACAGCTCTATTGATACAGTAACTCATGCTAACTTGTACTCATGCCTCTACGCGGCGCATCAGCGCAACCGCGCGGTCCTTCTCCTCGTCGTCAAGGAAGAACGCACGGTGCGCAAGCCAACTGACAAGGTGATAGCACTTGTTCTGCTCGATACCCCTGTTCTTTCTCATGCGGACATTATACCAAAAACTCGGCTACTGTATCAATTTTACTGTATCAATAAGCTCTGACCCTCTTCCTCTTCCGTCCCTAGCGCTTGCTTTTGCAGTGTCAGAACGCAAACACACGCAATGTCTCAGCAGGGATTGTGATTACGGCTTCGCCGCCATTCCATTTGACGTTCTCGCGTGCAACAACTTCCGACGATGGAACTTTTTCGGATTTTTTGAGGCGCAAACGGACTGTCTTAGCTTCCGTGGCGTTATTGAAAACCGTCACGTAGCATTTCCCGTCAGCACGGCCGAACTGCTCGAGAAACATGTCCTGATCATCAACTGCCATCAACCGGTTGACAGGCTGCCATCCGGCTTCGGATATCGCCCTGCATATCGGAATGAACTTCTTGAAAAGCGCACGGTCTCGGTTGTAGAGCTTAGGCGTCTGGAAATAATGATATCCGCTCGTCGTCTTGCTGAACACGCTTGGGAAAAGTCCGTATGCGACGGCTCTCATCATGTACTTTTCCATCTTCGCGTTCGAGAACGTGCCGAGATCCGTGTTCATCAGATATCCGAACGGTTTGCCGCCGCAAAGCGCCCGGTGGAACAGCATCTGTTCATCGGACGCGGGTTTCCATCCGGCCTTTTTGTTCCAATCTATCTCAAAGCCCATCACATCTAGATACGGCGCAAGCCAGCACCAGCGGATCGGCGTGGAATTGCCCATGACCAGACGTCCCTGCGGATGGAGTCTCTCTGCCAGATTGCGCACATATTCGTAGGATACCATACCCTTGAACACGCCCGGAGCGCAGGTGTCGCGGGAAAAGCAAAGCGGCGTTTTCATCGCGCCGAAATGCGAACGGTCGAAATCAAGCGCCGCGGTGACATACAGGTCTGCCGAATCGACATATTCACCGTCCAATCCCTTGGGTGGCTGCATTCCGGGGGTATACCGCTCGGCGAAACGCTCTTCACCGATCTTGCGGCTGAAGTCGGTTACATCACCGCGGATTCCAGGCGCGGAATTCATGCTCCACACCATGCCGTTGCACCAGGGTGTGTCAAGCAGTCTTCCGATAGGCTTGCCACGTTCCGTACGGCACACACTCGTCCACCATGCGAGCGCGGCGGCATCGCCCGCCTTCGCCCGGCGAACGGCTTCGGCGATGCAATCCTCCATCGACGGCTTCGGCTGTCCCTTCTTGGCTTCGATGCGCATCCACCATGTGCCAGGCTCGGTATAAGCGAATGTCGTTATGCCGTTGGCGTCATCCCACGCGGTTTCGTTGATATGCTCCTTGATGGCAAACCCGAAATCCTGCCAGCCTTCCACCTTGCTTATCTTTTCGAAAGCCATCCAGATGCCCTGTTTTTTGATACGCACCTTGAACGCATCAGGAAAGAGCTTCATGTAGGTTTCGTAAGCTCCGCGGAAACCTTCCGCCCCGTCGAACGGGAAGCGGCAGAAACGGAAGTTGGCCGACGGAGACTCTTCCGCAAGACCGATGTCGAAAGCGATATAGAGAATGCGCAAGACCGGATTCACCGCAGTCCGGAAATATGCGGGAGCGGAGGTGTCGAGACCGAGAGCGATCCCGCGTCCGCCGACCGTCACCGCACCGATCGGCCAATGGGAGAGACCGCCGGCTCCGGCGAGCGAAGTCATCGTATTGCGCTGTTCGGTTTTCACTCCGTCAAGCTTCCTGCTTGCCCGCGGATGGATATGCCACGTGATCTCTCCGTCCGGCAGAGGAATCGCATACACAAGCGTAACCGCACGGTCGCCGCGTTTCTTCTTCGTCAGTTTCACGTCGAAGAACTGAGCCTCTCCGCGTCTGGTTTCGGTGCAGGTGAGTTTTATATCCTTCGCGCTGTCCGTTATTCTCGAAAAACCGCTGTGCGCCGCCACATCGCGTATGAGAAAGGCAGGTTCTTTCAAAACACCCTTTACGCCGATACGGACGGAATCGAAAGAATTCCCCGCGTCGCCCGACAGTTCACACACCTTTACGTTGCGGAAGCGGACTCGTGACGAAGTCTTGCGGAGCATTGTGTACACAACGATGTACTTTATAGGCTTCGTCGGCTGAATCAGAACGGATCTTTCGTGCCATCCGATCGAAATGAGCCTGTCGAATTTTGCGGTCTGTCCCCACAGACACGTGTCATCATCATATGTCACATCAACATATATCTGGAAATCCCCACCGTCATCAGTCTTCTCCGGAAACGCCTCCGCCGATATCACCAGCGGCTTTGCGACCTTTTGGTTATGCTTTACACTCCAGGATGCACCTGCATTGACATTTGGCGCGGCTACGGTATCGACGACGATTTCCTTTTTATCATCACTCAACTCATATCCCACACCGTACTTTCGCGCAGCCGACGGCTCCAATAGACGAACATCACCGGAAAGATTCTGCACAGGCACAAAAATCTCATCTTCATCCGCTAATAGAACTAACGGCAGAAACAATATGACGGCGGAAAACAATCTCAACTTCATCTCAAAATCCTATCGTTGGTTTACCGGATGCTCACAACAGTGCCCATAATCCGCGAAGCGGACAACAACTCTGCGCAGGCTGTATCACTGCACACAAACGTCAATTCATTCAGAGCGAGCGAATTTACGAATGTCAGCGTCTGTACCGATTCAGACGCTTCAAATTCCAACGGTTCGCCGTTCACCGTCACAGTCAGCACACCGCCGGTCACACGGAACGAGACCTGTCGCCGAGTCCGCTGCCCTTCACTTCCGGACCATTGTGCCGACAGCCACTGTCCGGGATTCACCGTCACCGTGCCGGATGCGGATTCAACCACATTGGACGAAACATCCACTACTGTAAAGCGACGGTTTCTCGCGATATCCGCGGTGTAAATATTTCGCCAATCAGCTTCCAATGCACCGATGTCGCGCCGACCGTTCAGCACCCGGCGCATACCTGTAAGATCAAAGTCGCCTCCCGCTTCGCCTAACAGTTCAGGAATAGCGGCATCAACAGCGACGTTGGCTCCAATCACCGGACGCAACTCTTCGTCCACCTCAACTGGCACCGTCGCGGATTTGTAGAAGCAGCTGTCCTTGTCTACCTTGATACTTCCCGATCCTGCCGCAAATACGCAGTTAGACGCCGGAATCGTCATGTCTCCGGTATTGCATGTCCCCATCACCAAATTACCGAAGAAACGAGAATTAACCTTATCGGCTGCTGCATGAACAGCATTATTATCCAGAGTCTCGTTGAAGTTCTTATTATCTGCACCCAACGTACATCCGATGATATCATAATAGCACCAACAAGCTGCTTGACCAGACGTTTCCCCATTACGATTTCCGTCAACTAAACATCCATAATAGCTGGCATAATAACCAGCTCCACCACCACCAACGGCGCGATTACCTACGATCCGACAACGCACTGCATTAACGAACATCACGCCAGCACCTTGATAAGCAACGTTATTGGATATGACACAATCCTCAACATAACAGGCTCTACGATAAGGCGAGTCTTCACCTATGACTCCACCTCCCCAATATGCTCCATAGGAAGAACCGTTTGTGTTAGAATGTCCGTATGTAAGGGTAAACCCTTTCAAGCGAGCCGCCGCAGAATCCGTCGCTTTTAATTTCACGCATCTCACCGCACATGGACCAAGTCCGTGAATCGCAGCATCAGTTTCATCTGGACTTCCGACAATGAAAGTATTCTCAGCACCTTCATCACCAACAAGCGTAACGCCCGCAGGTACCACTACACGGCAACGATTGTCAGTCTTATTCGCATTTACCGACATTTCGCCATCGCAATAGATACCTGCCGCAGCATGAACAGTATCACCTGCTCTTATACCGTTAAGACTCATTATTTCAACCAGTGTTTTCTTGGCCTTTTCAGGTCTAAAGCCACTGTTTGAATCTGAACCATCCACTGCATTCACATACCAATGAGGAGCATACACACCATCGACATAAATAATTCCTCCAGCATCATTCACATCGTCTGCGGTCAATGTTACCGATGTTACATCTTCAAATAAATTTGTCACACCATTAATCAGCATACCTATGCATGGACGCAATCCCTTGCCAGACTCTGTAAACGTAAGAGATTTTCCAGAGGAAAGCTCATTAAAGCCTACACTGCCATCAGAAACACCAATCCCTTCCGCTTCGGAATCGACATGAATTCCCTTTACTAGATTCTGGAAACAGCCGGGCATAGGAATCGAATCCGTCACACGGATTCGTTCTCCATTCAAGTCCGATGATGCATAAGCGGCATAGTTTGACGCCCATAATCCATATTGCGCCGTACCAGGTTCCGGAAGAACTCCCGCAGTTATCGCAGGAGAATCCGTCCATATGCGCCAGTCATTTTCATCTGGATTCGCAAATCGCATTTCAGCGACTGCTTGTCCATATGCTGAAACCGAGGCATCAAATTGCTCGAATACCGACCCCCAATAATAATTATTATTGAAAGCGCCACCCTTTTCATACGCATTGCTGTACTTCCAGGATTTAGCTACTTCCGCATCCGTTGTATTAAGCCATCCTGCACCATGTCTCGGCACAGAACAATGTACTGAGCGAGTCTGAGCACCAAGCACCGCGCCTTGGCTTACAGAATGTGCACCTGCTCCCAGTGTACATGACGGATCTATATAGCAGCCCGTAAGGAAATCCATTCGCAAAACGCCACCATATGAACGGCAATCGAAGAAACTGCATCTTGTATGCAATGTGCAGCAAGATGCGCCACTGCGTATTGCCACACAATTTGTCAGCACGCAATCAAGCGCCTGGAATGAGGCGTGATTCGAACGCAATGTAAATATTCCTCCCCCAGTATGCATTCCCTTATCTGGAAGTTTATTTTCACTGTTCGGGACACAATCTGTATGGCCATCAGCAAGAGTGAATCCTTGGATCGCAGGTGAACATTTCATGGTTGCATACTCAACGCCCACACATCTAACAGCATCGCTTCCGCATCCTGGAAACGCAGCAGAAACCGTAGTGCTTGCCGCCTTGCCTACAATGCGCGTAACTGCAGCACCTTCGGAACTTTTTAGAAGCACATTTCTATCTGGGATTACAACACGAGTCATGACATTTGAAAAGACAACTCCACCAGCATAATCGCCAGGCGCAACCGTCACCACAATATTGTCTGCAACTGCATTCTCCGCTACCTTATCCATCGCATCCTGGATTGTGACGAATGGCTTGGTCGCAGATCCATCCGAATCTCCAGAGGCATAGTCACAATCAACCCAATAACGATGTGTCACCTTCTCTTCCTGCAAAGCAAAATGATCAGTAAGGAACGGAGGATGACATATGTGCATTGTGCCGTCATACATTGCATAACGATATTGGGAATCACGATAAAAGCCAGAAAGCTTATATCGGAAAAACTCCGGTGCGGACGACTTCACTGTACGAAAACAAGGGAAAGTATCTCCGTACGCATAGGTTCCCACGCGATTATGAACACCATCCACAATAGTACCAGCGGCAAATTCAATTCTTCCGCACTGTGCTGTTACCGCCCCTTGAACTGCACCCGCATCGCACGTTTCCTTTGTGATATCAATGGGATTGCCATTATAATCCTTCATTTCCACCCAATCAGGAAGATTTATAACATCCGTCAGATAAGATGAC
>JAFXEA010000607.1 GCA_017521065.1 Kiritimatiellia bacterium
CCAGGAGCGACATATATCAAGGTATGATAATCCTCCGCCTTGTCAATTGCCTTCTGGATTGTGGCAAAGGGTGTGTCAGCAGAAAGTCCGTCGTTTTTGTCGTCATCACCTGTCTTGCAGTTCACATAAAATACCTTCTTCGCCCTGATTGCGCTGATTTCAAGGGTATCTCCTTTGATAGGAACGAAAAGAATCTTTCCGTCCCGCGTCGGGAAACGGACACCTTGTAAGCTCTTGTCACCGACGTGGAATCCCCAGAGATGTTCTCCTTCAGGCATCTGTGCGGTGATTTCGTAGCATCTTGGCCAGGACTCATCATCAAAGAACGTTCTCGTCGCATAGTTTCCAGACACGGTGTCCTTTACTCCTTGCATCCCATTCACGAAAACGCAGGTCTTTCCAGAACCATCGTCCATTTCTGTTATGCCCAATGAGAAGCGTCCCACAGGAGTCATAGGGGTCTGCACTGCGCCTATATGGATTGTTTTTTCTTCAGTAACTGAAAACTCTTTACCCTCAAAATCCAGATTACGATACCTCTTCGGCACAAAATCAAGCCATTGTGCTTTGCCTCTGTTGCAAAGCGATGCATCAGAGCACAACTTACTATGTTCAACCAACGGTCTGTAATCATCAAAGAGAGGCGCCGCAATCTGGTTGTAACTGTATTTAGCGTCACAAAGACTATCTGTATTCTCTTTACATTCTTTAGGCACAGCACTCAACACGCAATTCGAAATTTTTGTCGCCCATACGGTGACACCGCTGGAGGCAGTCATCACCGTATTGAATATATTCATCTTACATGAGGAGCTGCATGGATTGTGCGTCGAATCGACTATCGTACAGTTTATGGCATACTGGTCTTTCGAACCTATCAACCCTGCCTGACCTTGCGCACCTGCGAGAACGCAGAATACGAGGTTGCAATAATGGGCATTGACTCCAACCTGCGAACTTTTGTTGTTTTTGACAAACGTACGGACGGCATTTACGCGACTGATGGCACCAGACACATTGTAGACACAGTTCGATATCGTGCACGCCACAATCCAAGGACCGGTCCCTTCAGATATGATGGGATTGCCACCCTGCCAACCGATTACGCCACCAACGGAGCCAGAAGCTGCCACATCTGAAAAACAATCCCTCAACGTAAAGCCCTCAATCTCAACCGGATTGTCGGCACTCGTTGCAACAGACTTCGATATCTGAATGCCGGTAACGGCGCCCTCTCCAGTTCCATCATCATTAGCGCCTCGCTTGCCGACAATGAATGTATCAGTTCTGTCGCCTGAGGACTTGAGCGTGATGGCTTTGTCGATCCAAATGCGAACAGTCTGTCCGGCGACTGACGAAGGGACTGTCCCTTGTTCGTCGCCATATGTTCCAGGTGCGACAATTACCGTATCGCCATCTTCAGCCGCATCGATTGCCGACTGTATTTTGAACTTAGGGCCATGAACGCCATCGTACACCGCCGCAAGACCGTCAAATTCATCATTTCCGACAGCATTGCTCACATACAGCATCTTGCCTAATGATGGAAACGACAACAACATCACCCCTAATGCCAATGCCGGAATCTTATTCTTTGTCATCTTCATAGTCCTTTCCTTATTGGTTGATCTACCAAAACCGAACTTCAAAAAAATGCCGAAACATCAATCGACCAAATCGTACACGCGCACATAATCCACAAGAAACGCATCTCCGGCCGCATGGGTTTTCTCCAAATCGGGAGAGGCGCTGCCGGTCATGCGATTCTTGCGGTAGAACTTCGCCTCTGTGGTGAGAAGCAGGAACTCCTCCGTCTGCGAAACCGCTTCGCCTTCACCTGCGCCAATCTTTTCGCCATGTTGCCTGCCGTCTATAAATATCGTATATCCATCAGGCTCCCAAAGCAGCCCGAACACATGGAACTGCGTCTTATCCAACGTAAGGGAATAATAGTGCGAATCCTCCAATGTCATGCGGGGACACTGAAACAGCAGATGGTCTGCACCATACCCGTTAGCATGAAAGGCATGAGGAATCAGCTCGCCGGGATGGAACGACTCCATGATGTCATGTTCCACTCCGGCACGGCGCGGATCCAAGCATGTTCCCTGCATGGGAGTCTGCATCCAGAATGCCGTCCACCATCCGGGATGCTGCTGCAGACGGCAACGGCACTCATAGTAACCGTAGCGGTGCATGAATTTTGCCTTCTCGCGCTTGATTAGAGGCCAAAAACCTTTTGCGTTTGGATCATGCGGCACATCCCACACGATTTCGCCAGTCTGAAGCTGGGGGGATACGAACTGCCCGTCAGGACGCTTCACAAGCTTCATCTTGAGGAGTCCGTCCTTCACTTCCACAGAGTTGTCCTCAGGCTTCGCGAACCAATGCGCCTCACGCCCCCAGAAGTTCGTGCGATAGGACCATTTCGTGTCATCAAGCCTATCGCCATCGAACTCATCATTCCACACAAGCTTCATCTTGCGGCCTGTCGGCAGAAGGGAAGGCGCACGGTTCTTGACTGTTTCGGCACTGCTGCATTTCAGCGGAAGAGATTTACCGGAACCCGTTTGATCGCCCTTGCCGCCTTCCTCTTTTCGTCCAGTCCAAGCATCTCGATGAGTCGCCCATCGAACGTAAACGCGCAGAAACCGTTCACCCCGGCTTTGCGGCCAACGCGGATCATGTCCATGAAATCGTCTGCGTTGGAGGTGCGCTTCGACAGAGACGGATAGTAAGTCGGCATGAATGTCGTTCCCGCAGCAGCCGGAATCTGATCTTTCAGCAGACCGGCAAGTTCCCCCGGCGTCGACGTGCCATCCATCGGACTTATGATGTCCATCAGCCCTTCCCTACACCATAGACTCCACTCTTGCGCAACGGTCAGCGCCTCACCGTTCGGTCGCCTGAACACGTCCGCACGGATCTTCACACCGGGTGCCTCCGCACGAACACGCCTCACCACCTCTCTTACAAGCGAGGTGATGTTGTTTCTGCGAAACGCCTCCCACTTGCCATTCAGTTTAGGATTGTTCAACACATCCTTCGGCCAATTCGACACCTTCTCCCCAGAATGCTCTTCAAACGCCTTGCGGCAATGATCACAGAAGCACCACCCTGTTCCATGATAGCGGATGTAGTCGAGGGATATGGCATATGGACGGCGCTTTGCAAGTTCCACCAGGGCTTCAATCTCCAGCGCACGGTTTTCGGGGCGCACGGGACACAGCCATTCGCCATTGCGCTCACCGTTTGACGAGATGGCTCCACGTCCATCGGCAATCCACTTCTCGAAAGCAGGGGTCTTCATACCGACACGCGAATAGAAGCACACCTTCCATGCGATGAACTTCATTCCGTGCTTTTCGCAGGCCTTCTTTATGAGTTCGATGGAGTCGCCCTTCGTCTTCACCTCCGGTGACATGGGAAGCACCTTCGACTCGTAGAACGCAATACCTCCGCGCGCGACATTCACGCTCAACGCATTGAAGCCCGCCGCCTTCAGGATGCGGCAGTTCTCATCCCAGTTCTCCCACTTCGGATCATTCCCAACCCGCTCAGGACCATATGCCGTGTGGCAGCACATTCCTCGGAATTCATCGGCTCCACCCTCAAGCATGAACGCAGGGAACCTCGCAGCGGCTTCAGCATCCTTTTTCCGCTGCGCGTCATCCTCGGCAATCTTCTGCGCAAAAACATCCTTCAATTTCGGAAGACGCTTCACAAGCAAGCTAAACAGCTGACGATGGGTGACGGCGGCAAGTCGTTCATCCGAGGAGAGAACCACGCCGCCGCGCGACTTGAACTGACGTATCAGCGACATTGCCTTTTGCGGGTATTTCCTCTTGCCGCCAATCGGCGCAACAAGGGCAACATTCTCGAGAATGTGCGCATCAAGTTCATCCGCTCCTACAAGAAGAGCGTCCATGCCGCAGTCCTGAAGCCTCTTTGGAAACGCATGGACGCATCGATCCGCCGCAACAAC
>JAFXEA010000608.1 GCA_017521065.1 Kiritimatiellia bacterium
GCGGAAGCACTACAGGAGTACGCTTGGCTATCGCCTCACGTATCTGGCTTGGCCTCATCAATTCATATCGCATTTAGGTTCCCTCAGTTCTCGACTTCGATGGGACCGTTCAGTCCGATCTGCGCAGGCGCAAGATTCTCGCATCCGTCCGCCGTGATGGCAACCGGCTTCTCCCAGCGCAGTCCGAACGTCGGCGACGTTACGAACGTATCGATCTGGAACGTCATGTTCGGCTGAAGCTCGTAGTCGGAACTCGTCTCCATCCAAGGCGCCTCAACCTCGATGAGTCCGGTGCCGTGGCATGGACCGTAGAAGTAGTTGTCGCGCCTGCCGTGCTTTTCGTAGAACTTGATGAAGTTCTTGGCGACGTCTGAGGCAAGAACGCCGGGCTTGAGATTCTCTTCGGTCCAGTAGTGCGCGTCAAGACCGAACTGGACAAGTTCGCGCTTCTCCGGCGAGAGCTTTCCGCAGCACACGGGAAGACCGATGGACGGAGAGTAGCCGCAAATCTTGGCGGAAAGGTTGAGCTGAACGATGTCGCCGGCCTCGATCACCCTGTAGCTGGAACGGGAGATCGCATGGCGCGTGGACTTTTCGGCAAAGCAGTACATCGGAAGGCCCTCGTACTCCGCGCCGTTCTCGTAGATGCACTTCTGCGCAACGCCAACAAGTTCAAGCTCCGTCTTGCCGGGCTTGAGCTCCGCCATCACAGCCTTCGTGGCGAGATCCGTGATGCGCGTGGCCTCGCGGATGCAGGCGATCTCGTTCGCGCTCTTGATGCGGCGCAGGGCAAGCATGATGTCGTCCGCCCAGACGATCTCGGCGTTGGGATAGCACTCGCGGATGCCCTCAAGCTGCACGACATTCGTGTTGAGCTTCGCCGCGACGCCGATGCGGATGCTGTCGCCGGTGACGCCGAGCTTCTTGAACACATCCTTGAACGACTCGCTCTTCAGTTCGGGATATGCGGGGTTCGCGGATTCGCGGTACTGGTACACGACGCACACGCGATCCATCCAGCTGAAATCCCCGGCGAACACCTGAGATTCCGGACCGACCATGAGAGCCGCCTCGCCGTTGGCGGCGATCGCAACGCCGCAGCGTTCGAAGAGCGGCCAGAAGTTCGAAAAGTAGCGCGTATCGGCATAGTCCGCCTCCGAGCCGTTCACGACGAGGATGTCAAGTCCCTTCTCCGCGACGAGCTTCGCCGCCCTTGCGACGCGCTCCTTGAACTCTTCCACGGGTATCATTATTCTTGCCATATCTTATCTCCTTTTTTATTGATCAGTGAATGAAACTATCTTCCGCGCAGCTCGAACACAAGCTCGCCGCCGCGCACCACCGCATCATGCGGGACCGTACGGTCCTTCACAGGTTTGCCGTTAAGAAACGCCGACTTGACGCGACAACGGCTGCCGGAAGGCGAATTCGCAAGTACCGTGAACTTCCTTCCGCCGGGCAGACTCAGTTCCGTACGCGGGAAAAGCGGAGCACCTATCACATACCTTCCGCCGCACGGATCGACAGGATAGAAACCGAGCGCAGCGAATATGTACCAGGCGTCCATCTGTCCGCAGTCGTCGTTTCCGCATATGCCGTCCTTCTTCGTGGAGTAGAAGCGTTTCGCTATGTCGCGCACGCGCTCGCCGGCGATCCATGGACGGTCCGTCCAGTTGTACAGGTATGCGATGTGGTGGCTTGGTTCGTTACCGTGCGCGTACTGTCCGTAGTTGCCTAGCGCATCCGGACAGTCCTCAGAACCTGCGGCGCGTCCAGCGTCCGTGAAGAACATGTCGAGCCGTTCGCCGAAACGCTTCGCCCCGCCGAACGCCGCCGCAAGCCCGGCGGGGTCGTGGAGAACGTGCCACGTGTACTGCCATGCGTTAGCCTCCGTGCAGTCGTACGGCATCCAGTCGCCGCCACCTCCGATCCTGCGCGGATCGAACGGTGTCCGCCAGTTGCCGCGGATGTCGCGTCCACGCACAAGAAGCGTCTTGCCTGCGTCGAACACGTTGCGCCAGTTGCCGGACCTCTTCGCAAAGAACGCTTCGCTCTCCTTCTCGCCAAGCGCGGCGGCGAACCTTGCCGCGCAGGAGTCGTCATAGGCGCATTCCATGGTGCGGCTCACGCCCTCCCCCTTGATCTTGTCGTAGGGATAGTAGCCGAGCCTGTCGTAGTACGCCCAGTCCTCCTTCAGCTTTCCGGGATGGGTGACGGTAAGGGAGTTCGTCACCGCCTCGAACGCCAGTCTAGTGTCGAATCCCCTGAATCCCTTCAGGTATGCATCGACAATCACAGGCACGGAATGGTTGCCTATCATACAGAACGTCTCGCAACCAAAGTACGGTATCACGGGAAGATATCCGACCGCACGGTACTGCGCCAACATGGAATTGACAAAACCGTCCACACGTTCCGGCGCAAGGATGGTATAGAGCGGGTGCGCGGCACGGAACGTATCCCAAAGGGAGAATCCGGAATAGTAGCTCCCGTCAGGGGATTTCGCCACCTTGCCGTCAGCTCCACGGTAGCGCCCATCAACATCCGCCAGATCGTTCGGCTGCGTGAAGAGATGATAGAGGCCGGTCTTGAATATCTTGCGCGACTCATCATCCGCGCCTCCGATGTCCGCGCGGGCAAGCAGCGAGTTCCATTCAGCTGCGGCGGCATGGCGGCATTCCTCGAAGGACATTCCTATTTCTGCGGCAAGGTTTGCGCGTGCGCCCTTGGCATCGACCGTAGAGACCGCGATACGCGCCTCAAGCACTCCGTCCGGTGGAGGATCGAACGTAAACACGACACGTTTCGCCTTTTCCCTAGGATCACGCTTGGGAAGGACACGGTACGATTTCCATCTGCGCCCGAACACAAGGGCGAAATGCGCCTCGCGGTTCAGCCATGCGGAAAGGACGTTCCCGCCGGAAACGGACTTGCGATCCTTGCCGAAATCGATTGAGGACGAAACGACGTGCGTGTTTATCACATCCTTTGAGCGTTCCACCGCGCCATACTGAAGGTCAAGCATCACCTGCGCCGGACGGTCCTTGGGGAATGTCCAGCGGTGGAATGCAACTCGCTTTCCTGACGTGATCTCCGCACGGACGCCGAAGTTGGTCAGCTCCACGGAATAGTAGCCGGGCCACGCAGTCTCCGTATTGGGGTTCTTCATTCCGCCCGGCTCACCGGCAGGAAGCGATCCTGTGAAGGGAAGCAGAAGGAAATCGCCAAGATCGCTGCATCCCGTACCGCTCAGATGCGTCTGCGAAAAGCCGAGAATCTTGCCGTCTTCCCAACGATATCCTGAGCAGTGCTGCCAGTCGCCGTAGCCGGTATCCGGTCCGGGCTGGACCATGCCGAACGGACGCGTCGGTCCTGGATAGGTGTGCCCGGTCCCAGCCGTCCCGATGAACGGATCTACATGCGCCACCGGCGCTTCAGCCTCTGCGACCATCCACAGGCGGTCAGCCGCAGGGATATACTCCGCTCCCGGCGCAAGAACGCGCCCCTCGGCATTGAAACCGGCATCGGGATGGACGCTCTTCGCGTTGGGATCGATATAGTAGAGAAATATGTCGGCGTCTGCGGCATCCGTCCAGCCGCCCCATCTCCTGCCAGTCGTCGGATCGTTCCATGCCACACGCTTGGGGGCTTTCCACAAATGCGGCACCGCCTTTTCCTTTTCGGTCGCCGCCGCATATGGCGCGTACTGCCTGAAATATACGGTCTTAAGCTCAAGCGGCGCATCTCCGGCATTCTCCACCTTCGTGCAACGGGCGAGAAAGCAGGGTCTGTCCCCATAGAGCGATATTTCGTGCCCGATCCTGAAACGGGAGACGCCGGAACCGCCTTCGGCGCAGAGCATGAGAACGCCTGAGGTGGAGTTCCACTTCACGTCCACAACCTTGACCGTATCCTGCCAATGGATGCGCCCATCGGTCTTGAACGCAAGCATGGCGTTCCATGAACCGATCTCGACTCCTCGGAGAAAGACCTTGTCGAACATCATCTTTCCGCCGATTCGTCCGCAAAGCTCAAGCCCGTTGCGGTTCCGCAGTGAATACGAATCGCCATCCTGCGAAAACACGCAACCCTCCGTCTGCGCCTTAGGAGGCATAGTCCGATCCGCAGCCTTGACAGAATCGGCGGCGCGTTTCGCCGCCGGAACGACATTTCCGTCCTTCAGGACACGGGCAAACACATCGACGACCGGATACGGTTCGTCATTTTCATTCAGAAGCCCATAGTTTGAATCCTCAGGAAGCGCCTCACGAATTCCAAAATAAGGTTCATCAACCCACATGAAGTATGAGTGCCCTATCACAGTCCCGGACGAAGCCATTGCATGAAGAAAAAGTTCCGTCGCCTTTGAACGTTCATCCTGCGTACGGAAACGCTGTCCTGCACCATGCATGCACGGCAAGCCTGAATCGAGAGCCGGGAAGCTCCATTCCGTCACCATGAAAGGCTTCTTCGTCCATGCATACCGTTCCGCCACCGCATCCTTGAAGCGAAGGTTGCGCATTGCCTCGCCGGCCATGACGTCATTGCGGTCAAGGTCAACCCACGGGTAGCAGTTGAAAGACACTACGTCGCAATGCCGTCCAGCCGCCTTCCATACCTCTTCATGTGCGCCATTCAGTCCCGCAAAACGGCAGCCAAAGACCATGTGGTTCGGATCCGCGCGGCGGATGGCCGCCGTCGCCACCGAAAAGTAGCGCTCTGCAACAAGCCGCAGAAAGCCAATCTTCACATCGACAGATGCGGAACGGGCACACAGGAAACGATCCAGTGCCTGACGCGCAGAATGGTCCTTGGGAAGCTTGGCGACGCAATCATAGAGTCCACACGCAAGATCGAACGCGCCATCGCCCCACCAGGCAAGCTCGTTGTCGATGAAATATCCGACAAGGTCCCTGTCACCCTTTTCCTTTGCGCACATCTCGGACGCGACCTGTTCGCACATCCTCTCCCATTCCGGATCGAACAC
>JAFXEA010000609.1 GCA_017521065.1 Kiritimatiellia bacterium
GCGGAGGAATGTCTCAAGCGCAAGCTGAAGATATCGGTCGTTGGCGTTCCCAAGACCATCGACAATGATCTGCAGTTTGTGGGACGCTCCTTCGGCTTTGAGACGGCTGTCGCCGAGGCCTCAGCCGTCATCCGCAACGCACACACCGAGGCTAAAGGTACGTTCAATGGCGTCGGGCTCGTAAAGTTGATGGGACGCGACTCCGGATTCATAACGGCATATGCCACGATTGCGAACCCGGTGGTGAACTTCTGTCTGATTCCAGAAATCGATTTTTCGCTTGATGAACTTCTTGCCGCGCTTGATCGCCGTTTTGAAAGCGGCAAGACGCATACGGTCATTGTCGTTGCGGAGGGTGCGGGACAGAAGCTCATAGAAGGGGAGTCCGCCGGAGTGGACGCATCGGGCAATGTACTCAAGAAGGATATCGGCGAGTTCCTGAAGCGTCATATCACCAACCATTTCAAGGCCAAGGGCATCACATCATCGGTCAAATATTTTGATCCGAGCTACATAATCCGTTCCGTCCCGGCGCGCGGCACGGATGCCATCCGCTGCTATATGCTTGCGCGGAGCGCGGTGCATGCCGCCATGGCCGGGCGCACGAACTGCGTGGTCGGACAGACCGGAGAATGGAACACCCTTGTGCCGATCAGCCTCGCAACAATCGAGCGCCAGAAGGTCCAGCTCAAGAGCGACCTCTGGCGCAGTGTGATCGACGCGACCGGGCAGGAGTTCTACTTGAACGGCACCTGCACCGATCCGACGATGGCTCCGTAACGGCTGGCTTTGTCAGGCCAGTCCGCGGAGCATGAGGTGGAAGTACATAGGCTTGAGCACGTAGAGCTTCAGCCACCATGCGCTGCGGAGTTCCTTCGTCGTGTCGATCAGCGAGAACGGGAACGATTGGCAACACTTCTTCTCGTAGTCGAATTCCGCCATCAGCACGTGACCGTAGTCCGTGATGATTGGGCATGCCGCATAGCCGTCGTAGATCGATTCCGGAGCCTTGCCCGCTATGAGCGAGCAGAGGTTGTTGACGGCGATCGGCGCCTGCTTGCGGATGGCGGCTGATGTCTTGGATGTCGGGATTCCGGCTGCGTCTCCGAGACAGACTATGTTTGCGTGGTCGAGATGCACGAACGTCTTCTTGTCCGTTTTCACCCATGCTTCGGGAGCGAGCTTGCCTTCCTTCCATCCAAGGCCGGAGTTTCTGACGAAGTCGGGAGCGGACTGCGGCGGCGCGAAATGCAGGATGTCGTAGTCTTCGGTGAAGGTCTGCCCTGTTTCGGAGTTGAGGAAGTATGCGCGTTTCGCCGCCGTGTCGACGCCGGTCAGACGGCATCTTACCGAAACGGGAATCTCGCGTTCCTTGTAGATTTCCTCGAGACGCGGAGTGTAGTGCGGAACGTCATACAGCTGCTTGCTTCCCGTGAAATACTTGAAAGTGCAGGCATCGCGTTTGCCATGCTTGCGTGCAAGCTGTTCCGTCAGGAGGCATATCTTCTTCGGGGCGCCGCCGCACTTGTGCTTGGTCCATGTGTCGGTGAAGATGCCGCGACCGCCTGTGCGCGAGAACTTGTCCACCGCCGTCCACGTCTTGCACGAACCCTGCCAGTCGTAGATGGAATGGGCGTTGCCTTCGCCGAGCGTTTCCTTGCTGATGCCCTGGATGAGCGACCAGTTCTCCTGGAGACCGGGGCAGAGCACAAGGAAGTCATATGAAAGCTTTCCGCCGCCTTTGAGCGTTGCAGAGTTGTGTGCGGCATCGACTTCAACGACTGAGTCCTTGATCCATTTGACGCCGGAAGGAATCAGCTTTTCCTGTTTCATCCATACGTCGTCGGCCTTCCACACGCCTGCACCGATAAAGGTGAAGCCAGGCTGGTAGAAATGCTTGTCCGCCGGATCTACAAGTGTGATTTCGGCCTTGTCGAGCTTTCTCCTGAGACGTGCTGCGACAGAGATGCCCGCCGCGCCGCCGCCGATGATGAGGATCTTTGCGGCAATGTCCTTTGCCGGATTTGCGGAACATCCACCTGTGAACACGGGCAACCCTGCGAGAAGGGCTGCTGCAGCGGTTTGTTTTGCGAAATCGCGTCTATTTATATTCTCTGTAAACATGATACAGCCAATGATACCATTTCCCATATTATATGGCAATAGCCGGGAAGTTCCAGATAGGTGGGGTGACAAGTGCCTCTTTAAATAATGCATTTTGCTGTTGGATAATGTGATATAATCCATGCAACAACAACAGAAGGAGTGTCATGGACAGCAAACTTTACATAAATCCACCGCTTGTGGACCGTGCGTACCACTGGAAGGGCAAGAAGCAGCCCTGCACACGCAAGGAGCTGGATGCGTTTTTCAAGAGTGCGGCAATTCGCAAGGTAAAGCAGGATATCTGCGAGATGGGGCGACGTATCTACGCCAAGGGATACACCGACGGCAACGGCGGAAACCTTTCCGTCCGCGTGGGCGAGGATCTCGTCCTTTGCTCGCCTACCC
>JAFXEA010000055.1 GCA_017521065.1 Kiritimatiellia bacterium
ACCGTTATTCCATTAGGTGCCGAAACCAATCTTAAATTGTTTACGAACCCAACACTGCCCACCACGACAACATCCAATGATGAGGTATCATCAAACGTAACCTTGTTGGCAGATAAAGGCGTGAACCCGTCGGCATATCCATTTGAGGGGACCTCAATTCTCAGATAGGATCGATTCTTCAGCAAAAGACTGCTTGTGATTGATAAAGAGGTCTCACGTCCCTGAATCACGAGTCCATTGCCCGACATTTTCGACACATCAACCTCGCTTGACGGTGCACCTATGCCAAGAACTCCTGTTGCCGACACTGTGGCATTGGAAACAACAATCATATTGTCGCTTCCCGCACCCTTCCATCCTCCAACACGTCCACCGGCTTCGATTGTACCGAAAGCGCCGGAACGAAACTCCAGCACATTGCCGCAAGATCCATATTCTCCAACATTGATATCCCGCATCCAAAACTTGGCATCCTTCTCAAAAACTGCACTATTTGTATTGGCATTAACGCCGTTTCCAAGAGAAAACTTGGTTGACGCAATCAGCTCTCCTCCTTCCGACACAAGAACAGAATTGCGTCCATAGTCGCTTCCAATATAAAAATTTCCGGTTACAGACACCTTCGATCCGTTTCCAGTTACAACAATGCGATTGGTGGTATCTGCAACCTTATTAATATCAGTATAACCGTCATAAAGACTTCCAGTTATGTAAAGCTGTCCACCGGAAGAAACCTCAAGTAATCCGTTCCCAGCAGTAGATTTCGCCCACAGAAAGGATCCTTTCGAATGGACGCGGGAGGAATTTGTTATCTTAAGCTGATTATTACCTCCACCATTCCCGATTCGGAGTCGGTTCACATTCGTCACAATACATCCAGACAGCTCAATAATGGTACCGTAGGTCCCTCCATTAATGACACATCCCATAAAGTCGCCGTCATTCACCTGTGTAGTACCATCTGGCCCCATAGACACACCCGATAAGTCCACCATACCACCCTTGAGATAGGCAGCACGGGTTTGATACCCGATATAAAACTTTGAAGTTTTAATTGTATGATTACCCGAACTTTCAAGATCTAATGTCGTACTCTGATTAATTCTCACAGATCCCAATGTAACATCCGCAGTTGCGGTATATTTACCACCTGACTGAGCAAAAACCACAATGTCGGATTCTGGAATATTTCCACTTGGCCAAAACTCCTTTGTCGAAATATCACCATTTGAACTAGTCACCTGTATGCTTCCCTGTACAACACTATTACTATTCATTATAAATAAAATAGCAAGCAGTTTCATGCTGTATGTGCATTTGAGTTTCATCTTTTTGATCCTTTCTTTGTAAGGTTTTCGACTGGAAATGATGGACCGCGCATGTACGCGGGTTTGATGACGGCATCAGACGGGATTCCTTGGCCCGTTAGATATGAGAGTGCGGCACGTGCCACAGTGCGACCTGACGCAACCGGATCCATCACCACACGCGCAAGCGGCACCGGGAAGCATGGACCAAGTCCGGCGTTGGAGAACGCCACCACGCGAACGTCATGCGGTATCTTTATGCCATTGTATGCAAGTGCGGACAATGCAGCCTCCGCAACGTTGTCGTCATCGAAATAAAACAGATCCGGCAGATGCGCTCCGGCCTTCCCGCCGGCAAGTCGCTTCATGAATGCATCCATGACGGGCTGCTTCACATCCATTATCGTTGATGCCATTCCATTTGCAGGAGGTATCACCGTCTCCTTTACATCAATACCTGCACGGCGAAGCGCCGACGCAGCGGTATATGATGAACGCATGAATCCGACCTGCTCAACGCTCCGAATGCCCGCCTCTGCACAATCGTCCGTAAAATCCCGGGCAAACGCCCGATGCGGATACCGGATGTGCCCCACGCAGCCAGGGATCTCGCTTGGACTCTCAGAGATTGTGACAAACGGAACCTCTGCCTTGGAAAGCGCATGAAGAATATCCTTGCGCTCCCAAAGTGTAAGCGCCAAATCTGTCGAAACGCGCAAAGCGATGTCAAGACGCGAGAAATCATGCTTCTCCTGACTGTCACATCCAAGCGTAACCTGATGGAACAGCCACCCTTCTTTCATCAATGACTCCCGTACCGTACCAAGCATCACATTGGTAAAATAGGATCCGTCGGATTCAGGGACGACAAAAAGCACACGTCCCTTCCAGATGCGGTCTTTCCCTCCAAGCACAACGCATCCCACACCGCGACGCGGATTCACGAGACCTTCCGCAGTCAGTTTAGCCACCACCTCGTTCATCACAATCATGCTAACACCGGCCGCACGGCAAAGCTCACGCATCGGCGGCAGAAGTTCGCCCGGAGGGTAGAACCCCGTCAGAATTGCCTGACGCAGCACGTCGGCGATCTGAACGACAAGCGTACGCCCGTCGCTGCGCATAGCCGCAAAAAGCGGAAATCTGTAAGAACGCGACATCCTAATGAAATTCCATCAGAAAAACAAACGGCGCATATTATAAACAATATAAACAACTATTTCAACAGAATCCTGGCCGCAAAACCTGCGTCACCCATTCATCCTCACTCTGCCCTTATCTCCATCCTGTCGAAATAGACTGCGTCCACTGCGGTGCGTCCGCCGCCCTTCGCAAAGCGGCCCGGCTTGAAATCGAACGTGAACGAATCCTTCAGCTTCATCGGCGCGAATTCATACCACTGCCAACCATCCGCCACAGCAGCGACCGTCGGCGCGATGCGCCTGCCGCCGAACTCGGCGTTGAAGGCCTCGCCCTTGCCGTTTTTCGCCTTCTCGACCTTTGCACGGAAACGGATCACGTATCTGCGATCGCCATCGAATGCCACATTCGAGAACTTGAGCGAAAGAGCGGGATAGTAGTACTGGACGTTGAACACCTCGACCACCTCTCCGTTAAGCCCTTCGGGATCCTTGACGAATTTTCCGAAATCCCACGAAATGTAGTTAAGGTCACGTACGCTGAGCATCGCAGAATCCGATCCCTTCTCAGGAATGCGGTATTCGCGCATCCTGCCCCAATCGTTCCATGTGCGCCGGTTGTGCTGGGGCGATTCCGAAAAGCGCAGCCGTTTGGTTTTGGGATTGAGCTCGGCGGCAAGCGCAAACGCTTCGTCAAGATCGTTTCTCAGATCGGAGCAATCGCGGTAGCGCGATGGATTTTTCGTGACCCACACCCACTTCGCCTCGGCGGAACGCCTGTCGAGATTGAGGCAGACCGGCGTGAACGCGGCGATACGGACGTTCTTCGAGAGCAGTTCGTCATCCTTTACGGCTTCCTTCGCCTTCGCGAATACTCCTCTGGCCCATTCGATTAATTCGTCCGGAAACAGGTCGCGACGATCCTTCTCCCATATTGAGAACCTGACTTTCTTCCGCTCCATGACGCTCCGCTCCACCCGGTCGAAATACTCACGCACATACGGAGCGGCGGCACCGTACTGTCCGCGGAAGAACCGGTCAAGCAGAGGCTCCAACGGCTGATCGGGGTTCCACATGAGCTTGGCGAGCAGCCAGCCCTTCAACTGGGCGAACTCTCCATAGCGCGGTCCGCCCTGCGCAAACACATACCTTACGTTGTTGTCACGGAATGTGCGCAGGTTCGGCGCGAGCACATGCACATTGGGAAACGGATGGAAGTAGTGATGCGGACGCATCGTATAATCCCAGATGTACAGGTTCTTCGAAAGCCTGCCCCATCTTTCGAGATCGTCCATGAATGCGGAATTGTGGCGGTCGTCCCTCGCCGCGAGCGGATGCGCGAAACTGCACTCGATCGAGCAGAGGCACGGTATCACATTGTCGTTCGGACGCATGGTCTTGGGCGCCTTGCGCGTATACTGGTAGATGAGCGTCTCGGTTTTCATACCGGGATACCTGGCGGCGACCTTGTCCGCCATGCGGTTTATGAAATGAAGAAGCGATCCGGCATGGGAATCTTCCCTGTCGTCGATGGCCTTGCAGTTTACACACTCGCAGAAGTTGTGCCAGTCGCCCTGGGAAACCCCCACAACCATCGTATCCGCGTTCGCCGCGCCGGACTGCTTGCGGGATGCGGCATCACGTTCCACGAATCCGCAGATGTTCGAGAACGCCTGCTCGAACGCGCCTGGATTCGTAAGGCATATCTGGGTCCGTCCGCTGCGGCGGACGCCGTTCACTTCGCTAAACCAGTCCGGATGTTCCGCAAAGTATTTACCGGACGGCAACACCCTTCCAAATGTATGGCAGTTCCCCAAGCCTCGCACGAAACTTATCGACACACCTCCGAACTTCTCCATCATGTCTGGTGCTCCATCGCAGGCATGACCGTTCACCCTGAGCTTGGACGCGAACTCCGGAGTTTCCCGAACATCCTGCCATGTCGGCATGCGCATCTCGAAGGCGGGCTTCTGCGTGTCGTCAAGATTTGACGGAAGTGTGAACATATCCTTACGAGGAATCACCTCATGCCAGCTTGCGTACCATCCGCAACCGCCGTACTTTTCAAGAAGCTCGAAAGCCCCGTAGAGAACACCTCGTCTTCCTCCGGCTATTTCAACCGATCCGTTCTTGACGCGGACCCTGAAGCCGTCGGATCCGTATTCATCCGTCTGGACAAAACGTATTGCCTTACCTGATTCTTTTCCTTTCCCTTCGATAATCGGCAGCTTCACATCCGTCATCTTTCCGATACACCGCTGAAGTTCTTCAGCGGCATACCGAACTGAAGGTCCCGCCTTTTCTGGCAGAACGATAGAAGCATTGGCTACCTTCCCCCGTTCGCAAAGTACTATATTCGACTCAGAGGCGAAAACAGCCGCGCTCACACAGGCTGCCGTCGTAAAAACACAGCACTTGAGATTCATTCTTCCTCCATTATCGAATCACGACTGAAAGACCATTGCGGAAGTCGATAAGGAGCTTACTGTCGCTGACAGTGAGAATGTAACGGGACGGATCCACTGCACCATTGGCGTCTTTCACGACAATGTCCGAAACATCCAACGAAAGCGATTCTGCCATTTCGGATCCATCCAGCACAACAACAGGCCCGCCTCGGAACTCTTTCCACGAAGCCGGGATCGTCAATGAAACATCATCGCCGAAAACGATATTGCCAACAAGCGTCAGTCCAACACTTTCTGGTCCTGATTCAAAAGTGCAATCGCCTTCCAACGCAACGGTCGACCCCTCTGCCGCGACAATGGACGCGCCATCCGAGGTGACAGCACCAACATTCACTTTAGTAGATGCCCGTTCAGGATTGATTGCAAGCGATGAAGCTGTTTCAAGATCAAGGTTTCCTATTGTCACGACAGGAAGCGTCTGTCCTTCAAC
>JAFXEA010000610.1 GCA_017521065.1 Kiritimatiellia bacterium
ATGATCCTCTACGGAACCGCCGGCCTCGCCCTTGAAGTTGAAATAGACATGCTGCGTCATTGCAACGGGAGTCGCCTTGTCGAGAGACTTGGCCCGATAGGTGATTCTCCAGACGTTGTCCTTGGTCACGGTATAGGTCACAAGCACCTCAACTGCGCCCGGGAATCCGCCTTCTCCATCGGGAGAGAGAAGCGAAAGCTCGAGACCGACTTCGTCGCCAGTCTCAAAAGACTTCACGTCCCAGATGCGATCATGCCATCCGCCGTCCGAACCATGGAGCGCACAGCCGATATCTGCCGGAAAGTTGTTGCACTTGAGCGTGTAATCCACGCCGTCAAGGGAGAACTTGCCGTCCTTGATGCGGTTCGCATAGCGTCCGATCAGGCAGCCATAATACGAATCCCCGTTCTCCCAGCCTTCAGGAGCGTCAAAGCCGAGCGCAATGTCCTTGCCGTCCGGAAGTATCACACGGTTCACGCGACCGCCCCAGTCCAGCACCTCAAGCGAAAGACCGCCCGCACCCTTCAAGGTGTAGGCGGTCACTTCGCGACCGTTCTTCGTTGTTCCGAACGTCGTCTTCTCGATCATGTCAATCGGCCCTCTTGGACGGCTTGGAGAAGAGAAGCGCGTACATGAGGACATATGCAAGCAGCGCGATGGAGAACCAGTAGCTGTTGAGGATGCCGACCTTGTCAGCAATCATGCCCTGCACAGGGATGAGAACGCCGCCGAACACCATCGCCATGAAGATGCCCGATCCCATCGGCACATACCTGCCGAGACCCTCAGCCGCCATGTTGAAGATACCGCCCCACATAACGGAAGTGCAGAGACCGACGCAAACCATGAACGCCATCGAAAGCGGGAACTGATAGCCGAAGAGCGTGATCATCTTGACAGGCGAGAACATCGTCGCCAAGAGAAGCGCAATTCCGAGCGAGGCAAGGAACGAGGTCTGAACGCGGGAAGACACCTTCCCGCCGACCACACCGCCCAAAAGACGGCCAATCATCATCAGAAACCAGTACACGCCGCATACTGCGCCGGCAACAGCGCCGCCGACATAACCGGGACCCTTGGACGTGATTTCACCGGCGGCATTCTTCACGCAATCGGTCATGTAGAGCATGCCCATGGAAGGCACACCGACCTCAATGACGATATAGAAGAAAATCGCCAAAGCACCGAGCGTGAAGTGGCGGAACTTGAGCGTATCGACAATGTCCTTGAGAACCGACGTGCCGTCGGCGATGCGGGCAGCCTTCTCCTCTTCCGTCTCCTTGTGCGGTTCCGGAATCCTCGAAAGTGCAACCACCACGAACGCAACGGCGAAGATGCCCATAGCGATCATGAGCGCGGGAGCGGCCTTGATGAACGAGGTATCCTTGGTGATTTCACCGATGAGCCAGCCCAAAACCATCGGCGAGAGCGTCGCGCCGACCGAGTTGAGAGAGCAGCCGAACTGCACGAGCTGATTGCCCTTGTTTCCGCCGCCACCCAAGGTATTGAGAAGCGGGTTCACGACCAGGTTCAGCATGCACATCGAAAAGCCTGCGACGAACGCACCGGCCACATAGACGGCGAATGAGCCGATATAGCCGGAAAGAAGCTGGATGCCCACGCCGGTAAAGCCTACGGCTACTGCGGTAAGCGCCGTGAACTTATAGCCCTTGCGCTTGAGGATGAGTCCACCGGGGATGCCCATGAAGAGATATGCGAAGAAGTTCGCGAAGTTTCCAAGCTGAGAAAGCGCATTGGAAGCGTTGAACTGGTTCTTTGCGATAACGCCCATCGGACTTGCAAAGTTGGTCACGAATGCAATCATGAAAAACAGCGCAAACATGGTCGCGATCGCGAACACGTTTCCGCCCTGCTTGTTGTCGTTGCTCATTGTAGTTCCTTTTAGAGTTTTGAGTTATAAGTTCAAAGTTGAGAGTTTAGAGTCGGTGTTCAGGGTTTAAGAATTAATAACTCTTAACTTACAACTCTAAACTCTTAACTGATTAGACGAGGTGTGCTCCTTCGGAAGGTTCAATCAAGGCGCAGGTCGGCTCATCGCCATATGCGGCCTTGTAGTCCGCTGTAATCGTGGCGGCGATCTTCTCCGCTGCCGAGGGATCGACGAGCAGACAGCAGCTTCCGCCGAAACCGCCTCCGGAAAGACGCGCCCCGTACACTTCGGGAATCTTCTTGGCGGAATCGACGATCGTGTCAAGTTCCGGGCAGGAGTTCTCAAACCAGTTGCGGCTAGACTCATGGGAGTCGAACATGAGAGCTCCGAATGCCTTGACGTCGCCCTTCTCCAGGAGCGCCGCTCCGGCGAGAACGCGCTCATCTTCCCCAATCGGATGGATTGCGCGCTTGGCCTGAATCTCATCAAGGCCGTCACGGTAGAGGATCCACTCTGCGGAAGAGACGTCGCGCAGATGCGTAACAGGCTTGCGCAGGACCTTTGCGAAATGCTTTGCGGCATCTTCGCAGGCCTGACGACGGGAAGCATACGCGCCATCGACAAGAGCATGCTTGGCGTTGGACTTCACCATCATGAACGCCACGGAAGGTCCGAGATTCACGTTCTCGAAGGTGCAATAACGGAAGTCGCTCTTTACGAGGCCACCAGCCTTGCCAAAGAGGGATGAAGCCTGGTCGAGAAGTCCGCACGGGCATCCAGCGAACGTGTGTTCTGCCTTCTGTCCGATCTTTGCGAGGTCGACACCATCCTTCCAGACACCATAGATCTTGCAGAGCGCGAGAGCGGTGCACATCTCAAGCGCGGCGGAGGAGGAAAGACCGGCGCCGAGCGGTATGTTGCCGAGGAACATGCCCTTCCAGCCCTTGCCGGCCTTCGCGGGTTCACCGTCGAAGAGCCAGTTGAACGTGCCGTTCACATAGTTCTGCCAGGTATCCTCGTCGCGCTTGGCGCAATCGGCCAGCTTGTAGGACACCTCTTTCATCAAGTCTCCCGCCACGAGACGCACCGTGTCGTCCTCGCTGGGCGAAACGGCAAAGAATGTACCCTTGTCGATCGCCGCCGAAAATACATAACCTTCGTTGTAGTCTGTATGGTTTCCGAGGACTTCGATTCGTCCCGGAGCATAGGCCACAGCCGCCGGCTTTTCGCCGAAATGCTGCTCGAACTTGGCTACGAGTTCATCGTAAACAGCTTGATTCTTCATCTTCAATTCCTTGTTTGGAGGTGAAATCACTTGAGGAGAGCGGCGACGGCGGCGCCGACGAGCGGAGCATTGTCCGGGCATACCGTAAGCTCGAACGAGACGTTGCGCGGACCGAGCATCTGGTCAAGCTCGCTCTGGACGATCTGCGGGAAGGACACGGCGCGCGTCTTGTGGTAGGTGGAACCGTCCACACACACGCACACTGGCGCAGACTTGTCCTGTCCGCCACCGGTCTTCACGATGAACGCAGCGAGATGGATTGCCGTAAGGATCGCGGCGCGTTCAAACACCGGCGTAGCGAGACGGCGGGCGATCGCGGCATCGTTCGCGTCGGCAAAAACCTTGTCCAACGGATTCGGCTTGCCGTTGTCGAACTTTGCGCAGAAGTTGTCGAGATGCATGGACTCCAACGAGGACATCGCTGCAATCTGGTTCTTTGCCGCATCAGAGAAGAACCCTTCCTTGGCAGCTGCCTTGAACACCTCAAGACCAACCGCCCCGAGATAAGCGCCGGCAATCATCTTCTCAAACACCTGCTTGCCCTTGTCAAGGGTCTTTGCATCCATCGCCTCATCGAACTTGGACTGGACAACCTTGGAGAACGCCCCAGATTCGGAGTTGATGATCATCTCGGCAGGATAGTCGCCGGGCGCAAGCTTGGCGATGTCGGACGTCTTCTGCACATATGCGACGTTCGTGCCGGTGCCGAGGATGAAACCGATGTATGCCGAGAAACGCTGACCGGGCTTTTCGCTCGCCTTGCCCGCGAGAAGAGTCGTTACGGTATCATTGAGGACGAGAAGTTTCGACGGCGCAAAGGAAA
Organism: Kiritimatiellia bacterium; assembly: GCA_017521065.1. GTDB lineage: Bacteria > Verrucomicrobiota > Kiritimatiellia > RFP12 > UBA1067 > UBA1731. The sequence goes on from JAFXEA010000610.1 coordinate 4,000, forward strand.
GACGCTTCTTGAGTTCCGCGCCGATCCACTGTCCAACAATCTCAGGCGCCTGAATCTGCTTGGTCCAGTGAAGAAGCTTCGCATCGCCATCCGCCGCAGCCTCGCAAGCATAGGAGAAGCAGAAGCCAACAGCCGGATCCTTCGCGAAAGGACGAGTCCTTTCAAGATGGGCTGCAAACGTGCCGTAGAAATCGTCGGGAGAGACGTATGCGGAGGTTCCGGGCATCGCGCCCTTCTCAAGATTTTCGATGAGAGCATCCGTAGAACCGGAAGGGAAGCTCACGGTGCCTTCAATACATA
>JAFXEA010000611.1 GCA_017521065.1 Kiritimatiellia bacterium
GAACCTCTCCGTGGCAAGGAAGGGATTTGCTCCAACCGCGCTTTTCCTCGATGTTTTTGCGGCTTCCTTCCCTAAGGATTTTATCGACAGGAGAGGTGTGTTTCACCCTGCGTCTGAAACAAAAGCCGAATGGTGCAGGGCTTTGGATGAGTGTAGGATTGCTTCAGGTTGTTCCAATATGGTTATTGTCAGTGAATCAGGTAACGATTCGCTGATAGGGCATCTTGATGCCGGCGCGTCCGATCACTTTATCCCGGAGTTTATAATTCAGGACCGCAGGCAGTATGCGGAAGCGGAACGTGTGCCGTGGCATGATGCGGTCTCGCATGGAAAGATGGTGCTTTTGGGCGGAGGGCTCGGAAGCCGCTATTGCATGTGCGGGTGGACGAAGCAAGGGGATCAGGCGCTTCACGGCTATGCGACGGATGACTACTTCTGCACTACGGTCATAGGAGGGCGCTCGCCGATGTGTGGTGGATCGTTCGGAAGGGGTGTGGTGAAGACCTATTGGATGCTGCATGATGTATGTAAGCAATTGGCCAAAGGTGATTTAATGTCGTTCCGGTTCGCGGATGGCATCCATCGTCAAAATTCAGTGTTCTCTACAGGTGAGGTCTGGATAAACAGAAAGACGAATTCAGTGTGGAAGGTGAATGGACTGTCTCTGCCTGCATACGGATTTCATGTCATGTGCAACGACGGCAGGGAAGCTGCTGTTCTGTCGGTCGATGGAGTCCGTGCCGGATTTGCGAAGTCGCCCGGAGTGTGGTTTCTCGATGCAAGACCACCTGCGGGCGACGGCAGGTTGCATGAGGTTGAGGCGTCCGCCGAGGCATGGGAACGTATGTCCGAAACATCGCTTAAGATTGATGTCCGCTGGAAAATCCGTCGTCCTATTGACAAATCTTTCCTCCCGTTCGTCCATGTGGTACCGTTCGGCGATCCTCGCAAGATTGCGTTCGATGCCGTCATGACGCCATTGCCTGAAGGCGATATTGTGGTTCATCTGCCGAAGCGTCTGGCATCGGGAAGGTACTCTGTCAGATATGGTTTCTTTACTAAGACAGGGTCGAGGCTTCCCATCGGTGGATATGGTGACGGCACCGGCAGGGTGCGAGGTGGGGTGATTGAAGTAGGTGAAAAGAATGGCAGGCCGATCGTTCTTGATTGGACGCAGGAGCATCCGACGGTGCGTCACAAGGATCTTGAGATCAATGTTTCTCGTTCTATGGTTGATTTTGGAGGCGTCCGTACCGACGGGGCATTCCGTATGACTTTTCCTGATCTGAAGATAATCCCGCTTCCAGGGTCTAAGCCATTCAGGATTGAAATGGATTTGAAGCGTTTTGGGATTGAAGGAAAAGGAAAGTTTACCCTTGAGCATCCGTCTTCTGGTGCCGCTGCCCCGGAATCGGTTGTTGAGAATGGGGTGCTGAAGGCTTCGTTTGATGCAAGATCTTTTGCGTATCTTTGGCAATGACATTATTGAAATCTTGAAATTTCATTTGTGTTGATTGGCGGTTTTAGATGGTGAATTTATGCTATAATTTCACCCATGTTTATCCAATTGACACGGACAGATGGTTCTCCCGTCTGGCTGAATGCGAGTTTTGTGGTTACGGTGGAGCCGTCACGCGGTGGCGGTTCTATTGTCGTACCCATTGGAGACGGCTTGGACTATGAGGTCAAGGAAACCCCTGAAGCCGTGCTTGCGGTCCTTGATGGTGCGCCGCCTGCGAAGGTTGTTCCCGTTCCGCCTCCAAAAACACTCACGCCACGGCCTGATGACGTTTCGCCGGATGTGAATCCCGCCGACTGCGATAAGGCTGCCATGCCGGAAGCGGCTCCGTCTGCTTCCAAGAAGCCGCGCAAGACAAAATCATCCACCGTCAAGAAGGATGCCATTGCAGGGGCGGAGAAAGTCGAAGAGCCAAAGCCTGCAACAAAGAGAAAGCGCAGTGTGGCGAAGAAACAGCCGGAGAAGGCCGCTCTTCCAGAGGATTTCCGGAAGATTGTTGATGGTCTCAAGGCTAGAAAGTGCCGTACGGTGAAACGCCTGCGGAATGCGATGAAGAGTTTCCATGGGAAGAGCGATGTCGAGGAGATGGACAGGATCATCGAGGAGATGGTGAACATCGGTATTATCCTGGTTGAGCCTGACGGACATGTGAAATGGGTTGAACAGGTGACTTGATATGGCGGCAAACGATCTGTTCAGCGAGGAGTACAAGGTTGATCGGGAGGTCTTTGAAGGGCTTTTGGATCTTCTGCTGTACCTTATCCGCCGCGATGAACTGGACATCTACGACATCCCGATAGGCCGCATCACCGAGCAGTACATGAAGTACATCGAGATGATGCGCCAGCTGAATCTGGATGTGGCGGGAGAGTTCATCGTCATGGCGGCGACGTTGATGGTCATCAAGAGCCGCATGCTTCTTCCGGTCGACCGGCGCACCTCCGAAGATACAGGCGATGAAGAGTGGGTGGATCCGCGTCTCGATCTTGTCCGCCAGCTCGTGGAGTACAAGAAGTTCAAGGATGCCGCCGGGAAACTTGCCGAATACGAATTGCGCAGGATGGAGTCCTTCGACTACGGTGGAGGACGCCCCAAGTTCGAGAAGACGCAGAAGGACAAGGAGTCCGCCATCGCCAATCTCGGGCTGTTCGACCTACTTTCCGCGTTTCAGGATGTGCTTGCGCGTCTTAACGAGATGCCGCAGGAGGAGCTGAAAGGATCCAGGTGGAGCGTTCCGGACAAGATGGATATGGTTCTGAACCGTGTCCGCACGGATGGACAGCTTGCGTTCTCCACGCTGTTCACGGATAAGTCTCCGCGCGGCGAAGTCATCGTCACGTTCCTTGCGCTTCTGGAGCTTCTGCGACAGCATCGCGTCGTGATCTACCAGAATGCGGCGTTCCACGAGATCACCATCCTGCCGAGCAAGGAGGATCCCGCCGACAAGCCGCTGGAGGCACCGGACGAGTGGTGAGCGAGTCCGGAAGAAAGTGGAGTTTTGAATCATGGAAGAGAATGTAGATCAAAATCAGCAGCAACAGACTGAGCAGCCTGAACAGAAGGCTGAGGTGAAGGCTGAGCAGTACAACAAACCCAAGGATGTACGGCTTCCGCTCCCCGGCAGTCTCCAGGAGATTGTAGGTGCGCTCCTTTTTGCGAGCGAATCGCCGCTGTCAGCGGCCGAGCTTCGTGAATGTGTTCGCGGTGTGTCTCCGGAGGACGGAGATTCAGCTGAAATCATGGAGGTCTACAAGACCTGCACGAACCGTGAGATCGAAGAGGCCTTGCGTGGACTTGAAAAGGCTCTTGAAGTCGCGAAGTGCGGTTTTTCCCTTGTGTGCACAGGCGGACAGTATCGCATGCAGACGACTCCGGTTTGTGGTCGCTACGTGCGGGCTCTTCTCAAACTTGACAGGCCGAACCGTCTTTCCCGTGCTTCGCTTGAAACCCTTGCTATTGTCGCCTACCGTCAGCCGATCACGAAATCGGAGGTGGAGCAAATCCGCGGAGTGAGCGTCGATACCATCATGAAGACGCTCGCTGATCTCGGTCTTGTGCGTCTCGTTGGGCGTTCCGAGCTGCCGGGGCATCCGTTCCTGTACGGAACGACTCCGTTCTTTCTTGAGCATTTCGGGCTTGCGTCCCTTGATCAGCTCAATGAAATCGATCCCACTCTTCCTCGCTCGAATCCGCGTGAACGTGCCAAACTCTTCAAGAAGGAGGAGAAGCCTGCGGAGCAGACGGAACTTTCCGCTGCCGCTGCTGAGGCCAAGGAGGCGGACAAGGAACAGCCGAAGAACGAGCAAGCCGCCGAACCTGCTGAAGCTGAAGCATCTGATGCAGAAGTGGAAGTGCGTGAAAGAATCGAGTATGAATCCGTTGAGGATGACGTCGATGAGGATGTTCAGGACGAATTCGACGAGGAAGAGGATTCTGATGACGAATTCGATGAAGATGAGGATTCCGATGACGAGTTCGATGAAGATGAGGATTCCGATGACGAGTTTGACGACGATAATGACGATTCGGAAGATGACGATGAGTTTGATGATGAGGAAGATGAGTTTGATGACGAGGATGAAGATGAATTTGACGACGATGAAGAGGAGGATGACGATGAAGAGGAGAAGTGAGTTGTCTGCAAGTATGTTTGCTTGCTGTGTCGCTTTGACGGCTTTTTTCGGTTGCAGGCAGGCTGAAATGTCTGTCTCTGACCGAGCTGATCGGGCGTCGCGCCATTATGCAGCGGCAATGGCGGAACTGCAGGCTGGCCGCATCGATTCCGCCATAAAGGGGTTTCAGGATGTCGTTCATGCGGAGCCGGGTAACGGCAATGCGCATTTTCAGTTGGCTGCGCTTCTCGAGGACGTCAAAAAAGACTATCTTGGCGCCATGATCCATTATCGTCTTTATTGTCTGATACGTCCGGAGTCGGATAAGGCCGCGGTGGCGCTTGACCGGATAAAGGGTTGCGAGACCCGCTATGCAGTCGATGCGATGACAAAGGCCGGTGTGGAAAGCAAGATATCCGCAGAACTGGAGGCACTCAGGGCTGAACATCGTGAATGCGGCAAAAAACTTGCGAAGGTTTCTGATGAACTTGCAATGGCGAACCGCAAGATTGCGTCCTTGGAGAAGACTGTGGAAATGAAGGCCAAGATGCTTGAAAAGGCAAAAGGCATTGCTGATGACTCTAGCGTGGCGGCGTCTCCCAAAAAGAGCCTCAGACCTACCGACGCTCAGCTGTTGGACGACGATGATGATGGTGGCCGTCGAATTTCATCCAGTGAGATCAAGAGTCTCAGGGCTATGCTTGACGAGGATGAGCGCACGGCAAAGCCGTCAAGTCTCTCTTCTGCACCATCGCAGGATGATTCCAAAGAGCAGCAGCCAAAGGCTGCGACCGCCTGGAACACTGTCGACAATCCTTTCATGAAGAAGGATGATCGGAAGGAGCAGAAGCGCACAATTCCCGAAACATACACTGTTGAAGAGGGTGATACCCTTATGCGCATCTCCGCCAAGTTCTACGGCACGAACCGCAAATGGCGCGATATACGCGAGGCGAACAAGACTATCATTTCCCCCGATGGACGTGTTAGGGTCGGTCAGGTCATCAAGCTTCCTTAAAAACATCCTGGCGATGCTGCCATGTGGAGAAAAAAACGAATTCTCACAGAGCTTGTTTCGGAGGACCATGAGTACACATCGGTCGATGTTCCGTGGCAGATAGATGATGATGAAGGAAAGAAGCTTTTTCGTTATCTGAGGAGCGGTGGCGTAAGCGCTTTCGGTTGCACAAGCCAGGCGATGGCCAGATCGCGCAGACAGACGCGTTTTCTGGTGGTTTTTGGCATGATGGCGGCGGTTTGGTTTGTTCTTTGGCTGTTTTGAAAGACGGGAAGGCAGTATGGCGGAGACTCATGGTAAACCGACAGTCTGGAAAGATGTAATCAGGCTCGCCGCAGATTATCTTGAACGACAGAATGTTCCGGATCCGCAGATCGCCGCAGAACTGCTTGCCGCTCGTCTGTTGAAGTGCGGACGAGGCTTTTTGGTCTCAAGCATGGATAAAGTCGTGCCGGAAATCCATCTGGAGGCGATGAGAAGAGGAATGGTGCGCCTTGCCAATGGAGAACCGGTACAGCATGTGCTTGGGGAATGGGATTTTCGCAAGCTCACCTTGAAGTGCGACAGGCGGGCTCTCATTCCGCGTCCGGAAACCGAAGATCTGGTCGAGCGTGTCCTTAAGCATCTTAGATCCGTCTATGGGGATAGTGGAGCGGAAGTTCCGTTTGTTGTTGATGTTGGTACAGGAAGCGGTTGCATAATACTGAGTCTTGCCAAAGAATTTGGCAAGGGCGTTTTTCTCGGTACCGATATTTCCGCTGAGGCCATAACGCTCGCCCGTGAAAACGCCGCGAAGTGTGGACTGGATGGGGTCGTCAAGCTGGCTGTCGCCGATGGACTTGACGAGTTCGATCCGGAGTCTGTGGACGTGATAGTATCCAATCCGCCATACATAACGACGGCTGACTGCGAAACTCTCGATCCACGAGTGAAGGACTACGAGCCGCGAAGCGCGTTGGATGGAGGTGCTTCCGGTCTTGACTTCTACGAGCGTTTCATCGGGGATGCGATGAATGTCCTGAAGCCCGGCGGCGCACTCTTCTTTGAGATCGGTGATGGACAGGGTGAGGCGCTGAAAGAGCTTTTCGAGGCGTACGGGTTTACGGATATAAAGATCGAAAAAGATTTTTCTGGACACGACCGCTATGCCTCCGGAAGACTTTGACGGTATCAAATGCGGTGTTCCGTCTTGACGCTGATGGCTGTGCGGACGGAGGTGCAATAACGGCGGCTGTCAACACCGCGCACATCTACATGAACTGCGCAAATTCCCTCTGTCGCGTAATCATTCCAGAAGGGATTGGGTTTGTTGCAATGATTTGGTTCTAAAGTTTGAGCAGATGTTTGCGTAAGGCTATGGCGACGGCTTCTGTACGGTTTGCCGCCCCGAGCTTGGCGAAGATAGCGTTTACATGGGTTTTTACGCGATCTTCACGGATGCCAAGACCCGTTGCGATGTCTTTGTTGGTAAGACCTCGCGTAAGTCCTTC
>JAFXEA010000612.1 GCA_017521065.1 Kiritimatiellia bacterium
ACCCGTCACGCGGTCGGAAAGGAGAATCGGGATCCCCTGCGCAACACTGAAGCTCTCAAGCGCGGAGCGAATCGGCATCTGACGGGCGACAAGCGTATATTCGGGACTCTTCCACGGAAGGCGTTTGATGGCCGGCTTATCCGCAGCGGACGCGCAAGACGCAAACATCACTACCGCCAGCGTAACCGCCGCAGACAAAATCTGTTTTCTTATGGATAAACTCGCCATGTTGTCCTGTCGTGCAGATCAGGGACGGATCACCATCTCGGGAAACGAAGCAGAATCGACCGGCTCCGCCGCCGTACGCGCCAACCACCAGTCGCATGAGTCGGCGAAGGTCTCGAAGAAGACCTTAAGTTCATGCGCAGTCGCCGATGCCGGAATCTCCTGCGACAGCACAGCCGCTCCGATACGCTCATCCCAATACAGGATCGCGTTCTCGCGGAGAACCCGTCCGACGGAATATGACGCAAGCCGAGGAAGCTCATCTTCCTCTCTCGAAATCTCACGCAGCAGAACAAGACGCTTTTCAAGGTCTAGCGCCCGGATCTCGCCGCCATCAACCTTGAACGTAAAATCAACGGCATCCGCAGGTACTTCCTGCGGATAACCGATGACCGAAGCCAATCTACCCACTGCATTCATTCGCGGGAAATTATATCAAAAAATGCCCGATAAAAATCAAATCATTGCAAGCGCCCCTGGGCCCCACAAAAAAAAACTCGCATAGTTGCGACATCCGGTTGGGATTGCCGAGAACGAGAACACTGGCGCTGATAAACAGTGCTCCAATCAATGCAAGAAACATCCTCAGCCTCACATATCCCTTCGCGCAAAGCCAGTTGGAGAAGAGCACCCACGCCAACACCGGCACAAGATTGATATTAATGAGTGCAAGAACAACCGCGACAGCAGCATTCTAGACTGCGAGAGGAACGACGCGCTTCGCCGAAGTTTCACACGCAGATGAACACGAGACCGGGATTGGGGAAACGTTTGTAGAAAACAGGGATGCGAGACGCCTCGGGGAACGAAAGATACTGCGCGGAGAATATGTCCCCCGCATACTCCCCGTCAAGAAAGCCGCGGATGTGGTTCTGCCGCCTGTACTTCCGGCAGGCGGCAAGCACGGCGCTCTTGATCATCGCCGTGCCGCCGGACGACCCGTAACCAGTGATAACCGCGAACACATCAGCTCCGCCGCCGCGCGCCTGAGAGACGACACGGTTCAGCTGAGCCAATGCATCATCGACGCGCGCCCCGCACGGATGCAGATCATATTCCGGGAAGTCCGGTCTTCTTGCCATGTGCCAGATGCCGGGCGCGAGGACGCGCTCAGCCTTCCTTCTCGGCGTTCAGGGCGGCGATCAGCTCTTCAAGCTTCATCTGCCCCTTGTCGCCTTCGGCGCGGGAACGGACGGACACGACGCCTGCCGCCTCGTCCTTGCCTCCGACGATGACCATGTACGGAACCTTCATCATCGTGCCGCCGCGGATCTTCGCGCCAAGCTTCTCTGCGGAGGTATCGATCTCGCAACGGAAGCCCGCCGCCTTGAGCGCAGACTGGATTCCCTTGGCGTACTCCAACTGCTTGTCGGTGATAGGAAGGACGCGCACCTGCTCCGGCGCAAGCCAAAGCGGGAAAGCACCTGCATAGTGTTCGATGAGGATGCCGAAGAAGCGCTCGATCGAACCGAGAAGCGCACGGTGCACCATGTAGGGACGATGCTCCTTGCCGTCAGCGCCGACATACGTGAGATCGAAGCGTTCCGGAAGGTTGAAGTCGAACTGGACGGTGCCAAGCTGCCATGGACGGCCAAGGGCATCCTTGATCTTCATGTCGATCTTGGGGCCGTAGAATGCGCCGCCGCCTTCATCCACCTCATAGTTCAGCCCTTCCGCCTCAAGCGCGGCGCGAAGCGATTGGGTCGCCTGCTCCCAGCGTTCGGGATCGCCGACCGCCTTTTCGGGCTTGGTGGAAAGATATGCCTGCACCTCGGTGAAGCCGAACTTGCCGAGCATCTTCTTGGCGAAGTTCACGGTGTCGCGAATCTCCTGAACGATCTGTTCGGGCGTGCAGAAGATGTGCGCATCGTCCTGGGTGAATCCGCGGACGCGGAAGAGTCCGTGACGGACACCATCCTTCTCATAGCGGTACACCGTGCCGAGTTCTGCGTAGCGGACAGGCAGATCGCGGTAGGAATGCTTCTTGAACTGGTAGCACTGGATGTGGAACGGGCAGTTCATCGGCTTGACGTAGTATTCCTGGATATACGCGTCGTTGCCGTCGCCCTCCTGCACCTTCATGCAGGGGAACATGCCTTCCTTATAGAAGGAGAGGTGTCCGGAAGTCTCCCAAAGGTTGGACTTGCCGACATGGGGCGTATAAACAATCTCGTAGCCAGCCTCATAGTGGCGTTTGCGCCAGTAGTCCTCAATAGCGACGCGGATGCGCGAACCGCGCGGCAGCCAGTGGGCGAGACCGGGACCGACGGAGTCGGTGATCGTGAAAAGCTCAAGATCCCTGCCGAGAACACGGTGGTCGCGGCGCTTCGCCTCCTCGAGTTTCGCAAGATAGGCATCGATCTCAGCCTGATCCTTGCCGACGATTCCGTACAGACGCTGAAGCATCTTGTTCTTTTCGTCACCACGATAGTAGCTGCCGGCAACCTTCATGAGCTTTACCGCACCGATCTGCGAAGAACGCTCAACGTGCGGCCCGCGGCACATCTCCGCGTAGTCGCCGACGGTGTAGGTGGATATCACCTCGCCGGACGCCTCCACATCGGCAAGACGCTCAAGCTTGTACTTCTGCCCGGCAAGCATCTCGCGGGCTTCCTCCACGGAGACATCCTTCTGCACGAAAGGCTCGTCAAGCGCAATGAGACGTGCCACCTCTGCCTCGATCTTCGGGAAATCCTCGGGCGAAAGACGGTGCTCAAGGTCGAAATCATAATAGAACCCATCATCCGTCGCAGGTCCGATATCGACCTGGACGTTATCGAAAAGGTTCATGACCGCGCGTGCAGTCAAATGGGCGGCGGAATGACGCCGCATCTCATCCGTGATAGCCATTGCAAAAATCTCCTTCAATTAAGCCGTGTATTTTACGGCAACTGCACATAAAATTCAAGACAGAAACGATATTACCGGCATTCGGACAAAAAACCTGCCTTTGCAGATTTATGCAAAATCCATATCGAAGGCCATCATGTCCTGAAAAATTTTGATATGATACAAGGCATGAAGGAAACTGAGGCAAAATATATCACAATTGCGGCGGAACTCCGCAAGGACATACTGTCTGGGCGGTACGAAACGCACGACCGCTTTCCTAGCGAGGAGACACTTGCGCGCAGATTCGGCGCAAGCCGTCCGACTATCGAACGCGCCCTCAGGGAACTGAAACGCGAAGGTTTCCTTGATGCTCGAGTCGGCTCAGGCTTCTACCTTACATCGTTCGCCCGCAACGTCACAGGCGCAATCGGCGTAATAGCACCCGACTACCGGCGGATTGATTTCTTTACCGATTTGTGCGATTGGATTTCGTCCGTAGGACGTGCCGCCGGATACAATGTTCTGCTTGGAAACAGCTCCATCATTGAAGATAGAGCATCATGGGCGCTGAAAACCGCCAGATCCTACATAGAGCAGAAAATAGTCGGAGTCCTTCTGGAGCCGATCGATCTCACGCCTGATTCGACCTCCGCAACAAAAACCGTCCTTAACGTTCTGAACAAACGCAGAATCCCAGTCGTATTGCTCGACAGGGACTACCTTCCTTCACCGGAACGCAGCGGCTACGACCTTATCGGGATCGACAATGTTCAGGCTGGATACCGTATCGCAAAACATCTGATAGACAATGGTGCGCAGTCCATCCACTTCCTGACGCAACCTGACTATGCCAGTACAATACGAGGCCGGATACAAGGCGTCGCCCAGGCGTCACTTGACGCGGGAATTGAATGGCGGAAATCCAACATTATAGAAATCAATCCTGATGATTCCGGGGCATTTACACGGATAATGCGGCAAATCTTCCCCAAAACGAAAGGCAGGAGGATGCTCGCACCGAACCATAAGGCATTCGTCTGCCGGAACGATGAACTTGCCGCACGTCTTATTCAAGCTCTCACCGCCGAAGGGCGGAAAATTCCGAAGGATGCAATGGTGGCCGGCTTTGACGACGGCAATATAGCGCAGCTCCTGAACCCGCCGCTTACAACCATATCGCAACCGGTGAAGCTTCTAGCGGAAACGGCTGTAGCATCACTCCTGCAACGCATACGCACACCAAATCTTGCGCCTCGATCAATACTTCTTGATGCGCCTTTGACGATACGGGCATCAACCACCATTCCATAGTCAATGCAGATGACGTTTTGGTGGCGGAACTTGAAAATATTCGCTCCTTGCTTGCAGGAGTATAGTGTTTTTCACGATTATATCCTCAGAAATACTCAGAAATGCTGACTTTTCAAAATCACACCGCCGCATAATTTGCCCCCAAAATGAGAATTCCATTCGGAATGTTCTCATCCTATCATGAGATTACGGTGCGGAAGAAATCTCAACAGAATAATCAACGAAAGAGGTGAAGTCCAAAGGTAAAGGTGAAGTTTTTAGGTGAAGGATGACTCCACAAACACAATTCGCCACAATTCGGATTTGTTGGCATCGCGAATCAACCATTAACCACTGACGACTGATTACTGATCTCCCTGCTTAAATCAGAGATAAGTTTCAAAATCGACAAACATAGGCCATTAATCAAACTCTTTTCAGGGTCTCACCCTATTACTTCACCCTATTACTTCTATTGCTTTTCCCAATTACTTCACGAATTGCATCATAAGCGGCTTTTTATTTTCTGGATCTAGAGCGATTGTCTTCATGTATGAGATGACAACATAAGAACTATAGAGTATTTATTTGGTGATCGATGATTCAAGCGAGCCTGAAGGGCCTTCGCCGATTGCGACCAGTTCGCCGCGGAATGTCTTCATCCTCGGAATGTTGAACGGTTCAAGGCTCGTCGGATCTCCGTTGCACGCCGCCTTGAATGCAAGCCCTCCTGCAGTCTTGATCTCAAGGGTACGGTCATCGTCCGGAACAAGATTGCCGTTCGCATCGACAAGCGTCATACGTGCAAACACGAGATTTCCGAACCGCTTGGACGAGACGGACACCTTGTCAACGGCACCAGCCGTGCGCACGGCATGTTCCGCAACAGCCCGCCCCGAAGCATCGTATGCGACAGCCCTCACCTCGCCGGGATCGTAGCGTACATCATTCCAACGGAGACGGTAGCGGTCGAGGCGGGATGTCCTGTCGAAATTGCGCCGTCCCTGTGAAACTCCGTTTATGAAAAGCTCCACCGACGGGTACGACGTATAGACATAAACAGGCGTGACTTTTCCTTCGCGTCCTTTGAAGTTCCAGTGCGAAGGACAGATGTGCAGCGTGGGCGACTGCGTATTCCAGCGCGAACGGTACAGCCAGTAGCGATCCTTGGGGAGTCCGGCAAGATCGAAAATCCCAAAGTAGCTCGAACGGCTTGGCCAATAATCGTCGTATGGTGTCGGCTCTCCGAGATAGTCGAAGCCGGTCCAGACGAACTCGCCGATAGTCCAGCTGTTGTCGTCCTGCATCGCCCAATCATCGTCCGGAAGGTTCGACCATGTGCAATATTCAACATCGTAGCCGCTGGACTGACCATCCGGATGCAGCGCCCAGTCGCTGACCTTCACCGGGAACTTGTATGTGGCGCGGCTGGAGACCGTTGAGGCGCTTTCGATGCCAAGCATCCGTCCTTTGTTTGGAGACGCATCGTGGATCGCCTTGTAGAACGGCAGACGGTATGTGACCGCCGGTATGTCCATCTTCGCGATAAAGCCGCTTTTGATGGCGTGCGGCATCCATGACGCGCCAGCTGTGACAGGCCGCGACCGTTCCGCATCAAGCGAATGGACATACGCCTGCATTTCGGCATATAAGTCAGCGCCATCGGGTGTGGTCTGCTCACTGATCTCGTTGCCGACAGACCACATCACCACAGAGGGATGGTTGCGGCAGAGTTTGACAAGCTGTTCGATATCGCGCTTCCACCATCTGTCGAAGAAAAGGTTGTATCCGTTTTCGCATTTTGCCTTTCGCCACGAATCGAACGATTCCGCCAGCACCATCATGCCCATCTCATCGCACACCTCCAGCAGTCCGCGCGCGGGAGTGTTGTGTGCCGTGCGGATGGAATCGCACCCCATCTCTTTCAAGATTGCGACTTGACGGCGGAATGCATCCTTCGAGAACGCCGACCCTAGAGGGCCGAGGTCATGATGCAGACACACGCCCTTGAATTTGCGCTTGATGCCGTTGAGCCTGAAACCGTCCTCGCCATATGCGACCGTGCGGAACCCGAAGCGTTCACGCACGATGTCATACGTTTCGCCACCGGCAGAGACAACCGTTTCGAGCGTGTAGAGCACAGGTGATTCCGGACTCCACGGTTTGGCGTCCTTTACCTTGAGCGGGGACTGGCCTGATGCAACACAGTGCCCGTCTGCATCAAGAACACGATATGACACCTTGACCTCTGCGCCATCGGGGTTGCGCAATTCCGTTGCGACAGACACCGTAGAAAGATCGGGTGTTAAAATCGACTGGCCGGAAGTCGCCACACCGATGCGCCGTCCCCAGCGAAGACGTACCGGACGGAATATCCCCGCTCCCGGATACCAACGCGAGCTCTTCGGGCGGTTCGTCACCTTTAACGTCAGATCTCCCGAGTGCGGCAAAGCCACCTCAAATGGAGAATAGCCGAATTTCCATTCGCCGATCTTTTGTCCATTGAGGAAAACCTCGGGTTCGCTCATCACGCCATCGAACACGAGAGACGCCCACTCTGCACCTTCAGGCAGCTCAATCCGTCGCCGGTATTCCCCCGTTCCAACCCATGGAAGAGAACCGGTGCGTCCGGTCTTCTCCGTCGCGTTTGTCTCGCCGTTTTCGACAATGCGGACGATCTGCATGTCATTCGTGCGATGAAACGGTCCCGCTATCGCCCAATCATGCGGAACCGTCACGGGCTTCCACTCTTCGCCGCCACGCCGGAACGACCATCCTTCGGATAGTTCCTTTTCTCCGAACCGAACCGCCGGCATGTCAGCGGCTGCAGCAACATATGAAACCGCTATGCCGGCAATCATCGGAAACAGAGCCGTTATCACGGGAACGGAAAGAATGCTCTTGTAGAGTAGAAACCCACGCCTCGGCGTTGCCGCCTGTGCGACTTCTCCCTCGTCAAACCGTACGTACGGATTTCCATTGACTACTTCTCTCTTTGTCATGTTTTGCGGCCTTTCTTCGCTTTAAGAATTGGCTTCGTATTATAAATCCGCGTTTTAACAATTGCAAGGCGTACAGTTTCCTTTCACTCTATTAACTCTGCCGAGCTTTGCTTGGCTAACCATTTTCATTCTCTCTTCTTGACAGGTCTACGCAGCATCAATCCGTCGATGATGCGTCCCACTTCTGCTTTGGACAGCTTTTCCGTTACGCGCAGGTGAGGGCCATTCTCGTCCGGTACCCATTCATTCGCGCCATCCTTGCCGATCATGCGGTACTTGCCGCGTGTCACGTTGAAATACGGCTCCGTACCCCGCACCGCAATGAGGACCGCCGTCTGATCCCAAGACGCATGTCCCGCCATGGATTCACACCATCGCAAAAATTTTGCGGAATCACGCCGGATATCTTCCCTGGAAGGCAATCTTCCAGCATAGACATCTACGACTGGATCGTCCTTCCGATTAGATTCAACAAGCGCACGTCCCGAAAAACAATCGCGACCATATTCAAAATCCGTAAAAACGACAGGTGTTGGCCACTTCTCAAACGCAATTCGCGATGACTCAGCATCTGTCATTGAATTGTACTCCTTGCCATCGGGATATCGACAAGCCATTGCCACCCAACGTTTAACCTTCTTCGCCACAAGAGGCGCGACATGCTGAACGCCGCCCAACTGATACGCCGCGAACTGCTGATAAGGATCGTGAGGGCATTCGACGGCGGCATTCTGCGCTCGGAACTAGACCGGATCCCGATCCGGCTCAGACCCAAGGACGGAGCTTCCAGCAGATGCTGCATCTACCACGACCGCGCCGTGATCAAATACCGTCTCATGGCGCTTCTCGGAATCTCCGCAGATGACGAGACCGACGAGGCTAAGCCGCTGAAGGAATATTTCGACGACGTGTTCGGCGACACGGAGACGCACGTGGAGGACGCGGGGATGGCAAAGCCGCAGCTCCAGCCGCTGACGGTCTGCGGTCCGGCATGCAGCGGATGCCCGGCGGCGGCGGTCGTATCCACCGCCAATTGCCGCGGATGCTTTGCACGTCCCTGCACGACGATCTGCCCCAGAGGGGCGATAGAGATTGTCGGCGGCAGGTCGGTGATCGACCAGACGAAGTGCATAAAGTGCGGCAAGTGCATCAACGCCTGTCCGTACCGCGCGATCGTGAAGACGACCGTTCCATGCGAAGAGGCGTGTCCCGTCGGGGCGATCAGGAAAAATGCGTCCGGCGTGGCCGAGATAGACTTCAGGCGGTGCATATCGTGCGGCAAATGCTTCAACGCCTGTCCTTTCGGAGCCGTCATGGAGCGCTCCCAGATCCTCGGAGTGCTTTCCGCAATGGCGCGGGGAGAGGAGCTTGTCGCGATGATCGCCCCTGCGGTGTCGGCGCAGTTCCCCGGATCGGTGGAGCAGCTCATGGGCGCCACGCTCAAGGCCGGTTTCACGGATGTGCTGGAGGTTGCGCTCGGAGCCGAGATCACGACCGCGAAAGAGACGGCGGAGTTTCTCGAACGCATCGAACGCGATTCCGGCACGCTGATGACAACCTCCTGCTGCCCCGCATACGTGAACCTCGTCGCCAAACATCTTCCGGAGTTTGTTGACCATGTATCCACCACGCAAAGCCCGATGGTGTACACCGCAGAGATGGTGCGCAGGGAGCGTCCTAACGCAAAGACCGTGTTTGTCGGACCGTGCATCGCCAAACGATGCGAAGCGCGGCGAAAGGGAATCGACTTTGTCCTGTCGTTTGAGGAGTTCGGCGCGATTCTCGCCGGACGCAAGATAGACGTCATAGGATGCGAGCCGCTCGAACGCAGGCGCGCGGCAGACGCAACGGCGCGCAATTTCGCGAGGAGCTGCGGCGTCACTGAAGCGGTTCTCAAGGAGGCCACCTCCAAGATCGACGGTTTCAAGCTCGACTCGCGGCAGATAGACGGCATAGACCGCAAGACCGTCGCGCAGCTCAAGCTTCACGCACTCGGCAAACTTCCCGGCAACTTCATCGAAGTGATGGCATGTCCCGGAGGCTGCGTCAACGGCCCCTGCTCACTGAGAAAGTGAGCGGGGCGCCCCTCAGCCCCGACAGCAGGAAAAGTCGATCGCCTCCTGCGGAGGCTTCTTC
Source organism: Kiritimatiellia bacterium (assembly GCA_017521065.1). GTDB lineage: Bacteria > Verrucomicrobiota > Kiritimatiellia > RFP12 > UBA1067 > UBA1731. Next base: position 9,486 of record JAFXEA010000612.1, read on the forward strand.
ACGGCAAGCGCATACACCAGTCCTCCGCCGAACGAATCGCCGCCGTCCACGCGGTCCACAATATGGAGGCTGTACTCGCGGGAAAAGAAGACAAGACCCTAAGATTCTCGCCTTTCAAAACTTCAAATCCGCACTTTTATTGCCGCAATCTCTCTCGCGTCCATTTTTGTAAATCCGAAACATTTACGACCGAGGTCTTTGAGAGACGCGCCGATAAGATAAAGTTCCTTATCGTCGATGATTAGAAAACGGTCGTGGAATGCTGTACTTGTCTTGACTGAAAGACCGCCATATTGCGCATTGAATTTTGTGATATCGCTTGCGGCAAGCTTGTTGCCGCGGGGTGATGCAACTACATCAACCGACACGCCATTGCGCTTCTTCGCGAGCATATCAAGTGTTCCGGGCCCCACCCAACTGTCAATCAGCAGTATCGTCTTTTTAGCCCTTCCGATCAGCTTCTCCACCAACGAACACGCATCCCACAACTGCCCTTCATAAAATACCCCCTGCAACGGCGGTGTCTGCGTCTGCACGAAGAAATCAACTTTATGTTCAAGAGCGGAAATTCGGTCATCATGCTTCGCTAGATTGCGATGCATTGTATCTTCAAGTTGATTCATCCGTAAATTTACCGAATAGCCCCGAAGAAGATATTCCTTCAACACACTTGTAGCCCACTGTCTGAATCGCGTACCTTGCACCGATTTGACTCGATAACCAACTGAAATAACAACGTCCAGATTGTAAAAACCAGCTTCGGTTGTCTGCGTTTTTCCGGGTATCGCACCATGCCGAGTGGTATATGCAAATTTTGCATACACCACTTTCTTGTCTAATTCTCCTTCTTTGAAAATGTTACCAATGTGTCGCGCTATGACAGATTGGTCACGACCAAAAAGCATGGACATCTGATCCTGCGTCAGCCATACCGTCTCATTTTCAAGGCGCACATCTAGCCGAACTGTTTCATTCGGCTGATACACAACTATCTGATTTTCTGTTTCGTTAGCCATAGCAACTCCATCCCCTAATGCCAAGAATTATACTAAATTCAGCGACAGTTTTCTCACTTTTCACTCTACCCTGTCTAGCGAGTGTCGGCAGGAATTTATAGATGCGGCAATGAAATATTGTGGCTCAACAACGGTAGGGCGCGTTGTCCTCAACGCGCCGCGTGACGACGCTTTCGACGGTTTGGGGACAAACCGCCCTACCACTAGACAGCGATTCGTCACCCAACCGGTAGGGCGCGTTGTCCTCAACGCGCCGCGATTCGTCACCACACCACGCGCCGCGTGACCAAATGAGAATATGGTTCGAGTGATTTTCAAGATTATGGCGCGGACGAAATCTTATCATACCACCAAAACTTCAATAGTTCACAAAATGTCCAGATTCACAAACGAAATTACAACTCTTCTTTGGGTCTCCCCAGATTTCCCAATCCATCTACCACCGCATTTTGCAAAATGCGGTGGTAAGAAAAACGCTCTCGAACATCATAAGAGAATAATCAATTCTCACATATTATAATACATGAGAATTGAACAACCTCTTTCAGAGAAACCTGGTTTCATGCGAGGACAAACACGTCCACTCTTTCAGTGTTTGTCCCCAAAGAACACCTCCATGCAAGAACTTTCATTTCCCCCTTTACGCAATACATACTTATCCCCTATTTTCCCGTTTGCTCATGACCAGCACCGCAAGAGTCGCCTGCAGCGCCAACGGAATTAGCACCGCAAATTCTTACTTCGATTCGCGACGGTATACGGCAATTTCCCCTACGTCTATAGCCTTCTTGATACGTATTCCCCCACGAGGGACTTTATGCAGCTTTCCAGTGCCAAGGTCTCGCCACTTGCCTTCAGGCAAATAGACATCACGCTCCTTGGCGCAGGAAAGAGACGGTGCGACAAGAAAGTCATCGGCATAGAGAAACTCGTCGAAAACATCCCAGGTATTCTCATCATCCTGCCAATCCATCACCAATGGCCGCACTATCGGAACGCCAGTCTCTATTGCCTTGCGTGCGGCATTTTTGCGCATCGGACTAAGTGCGGAATGTCTCCGCACCGCCGACTTGTATACCGACACCGTACTCTCCGGAAAATCGTATGGATTGCGCACAAAGCCGTGCGTCTGGAAACATGGCATGAAGGCCGTGAACGCGGCCCCCAAAGAAAACACCGAAGCCTCGTCAACTTCCGACAACGTACGGCTTCTGCGCAGATACACAACCTCATCCCCTTTTCCGGCAACACGCCTGGAGAAATCAATCTTGCGAGAGGCTTTGTTCCATACGGCAACAGGTTCGTTTACCATATCCGGATATTGGTATCCCGCCATGTCATATGTCATAAACGGCACTCCCGAGATTCCCGAGTTGAGAACGGCAAGAATCTGGTCGTCAAGCTTTTCCAGACACCGGTGCTGATCTCCCGCCCACATGAAGGGATTGCGCTGCGCCCCCAAACCGCCGCCCCGAACAAGCGGCATGAACCCGCCCTTCCCTTTCAGCATTACAGACAAATCCCGGCACAGTTTGGACACAAAGAACACCGGGTACGCATGATGGACCGCAGTTCCGGAAAAAACAGAAGGGTCTTTCCACCTGTAACGCACCCGCGTGTTCCCATACAGGTAACCATCATCGGGAAGCTCTTCGCAAAAATCAATCTTCGCCCCCGACACCCCGCAATCGACAAGCGCCTTCCATACCGTGGACACATACCACTTCCACGCCTCTGGATTCGTTATGTCCAACACGGCGTGCGCCCGATTCCCGGAAACATCGGGATTGTTGCCGCGCATGGACACATCCGGTATCAGCGTGGTGTTTGCGGTCTTTATGTTTCCGGCACCGTCCGTGACATCAACATGGACTTCATACTCTTTTTTGAATCCTGGAGCATTGCGGGAAATCACCGCCCCGCACCGCATCCAAATCATGGTGCGAATGCCATCTCGCGCCAGAAGACCGCTTGCCGCTTTCAGGGATTCACCGTTTCCGCCCGAGAAGACATCTGTCGGCAACCCCTCCAGAATCATGGCTGTCGGCAACGCCCCGATGGAACGGTAGCGCTCGAGGATGTCTTTCACACCCCATCCAAGATATCTGCGCTTGCCTTTCAAACGGGATGTCGGTCCCTCCATCACGGTCAGATCCGGAGAATAGCGGCAGACGATCGGCCCGTAGTTCCAGTCCTCGGGAAGTCTAGGTTTTCCAGTGAGTCTCTGATAACGGGCCGGAACATCCCTTATGCGATCGGTCGCAATGACATAGGCATCCAACGTCTTTCTCTCGATCTCGAACAGCCACGCATCCTGACGCGCAACACCGAAATCGGCACACATCCGTTCTGCCGCATTCACAAACACACCGCCGCCGCGTGTTGTCATGAACAGAGGAATCGGCATATAGGTCGAATTCGAATCGTTATAGCCGTCTGACGAATACAAAACACACTTCTGTCCACGCTTGTTGAGCCGGTCCAATCTCTGCCCCAACCCATACACAGCCTCTTTCGTCAGCAACCTGCCGCCCAAGACCGACCTGCCGTCGCCTGAAGCAATGTTATCGATCTCTACCGTCCTTTTCCCGTTGGCCGAAAAGAACGCGAGCGAAAACGGGCAAAAGCGCAAAACGGCGACCGAGCCGTCAGGCGATTTGAAAGAATGGACACTGCCGGTCTTCACATGGCGCAATTGCTGTGGCGCGCATTGCATCTCCTCTCCCATCCACGCAGCAAGGGATTGGGCGGCCCCACGTTCGGCAAATCCGCCATCCCTCGATGTCCTTAACCGCCACAAGGCATCGCCCTCAGACGTCAGTCTACATCGTATACCGTGTTGAAGAGTGAAATCGACATGGTCAGAAGACAGTGTCAAACTGCCACAATTTGCAATACATTGCAATGCCAACAAAAACACTGAGACACTCAGTGCCATACGTATCATACAATCACCTCCAAAAATCACACCGCAAGTGCAGCGAGACGCGCACCTCCGATTGCGGCAGAGTCCGTAACGTCAAGCGTTTTCACATCCGCGCCAAAGATGTCGGCAATTACCGAAAGAATCCCTTTGGACCGCGCCGCTCCGCCCGTCACATAGATTGTGCCGAAATCTCCGATCCAGCGCGTATGTTCGCGCATGTTCGCAATCTGCCCCTCCACGATTGCTCGGATCTTTGTTTCGGGCGAAGCGGAATCCCAGTCGAAATTAGCCTCTATTCCCGTGGAGTCATGACGGGGCGTAATCTCCACCTCAAAATACGGAAACGCCCGTTTTCCACCGTTCCCTGGCTGTGTCAAAGAAAACGCCGTCTCGTCGAAGAACCTCCAATCCACCCCACATTCGTTGCGGACGCGATCGCGGGCAAGCGAGCCGTTCTTGAAGCAGCAAAGTGACATAAAGCCTCCGCAGGGATTGCCAAACACATGACCGTATCCGTCAGGATCCGTCTGAAAATCCGGCATGGCGGCAAAAAACGTGTCGCTCGTGCCGAGCGAAATCACGGCACAGCCGGGCTTTTCCGCACCACATCCCACAAGCGAGGCAGGATTGTCGCCGGTAAACGGCGCAACTGGGATTCCGGGACGGAGCCCGAATGCCGCGAAGCGCCCCGAAAGCCTGAGCGGAGCATCGCCCGGACGGTGGATGGGAGGCAATTTCACCTCAAGACCCGGCGCCGAGAACCCGCATATCTCCGCATTCCATTCGAGCGAATGGAGATCAAGAAGATTCATGCCCGCGCCATCGCCGATGTCTATTGGACCGTCCTCTCCGGCGAGAAGCGACGTCAGAAACGAACTGAGCAAATGGACGCGGACAGTTCCGGTATACGCATCCGGCTCCTCACGCGAAAACTTCATCATCTGCGCAGCGGCAAAGCGTTCGACGGCTGGCGATCCGGTTCGCTCCCGGAGCGACGAGCCGAAACGACCGTCAAGGGCGGCAACCTCGTTCGCCGTCGAAGAATCCATCCAAATAGGAGACTCTCTACGCGAAAACCACGAAGCTTCTACCGCTCCACCCTTCAACCCGCATACCCCCGCTTCCGACAGGCAAACGGTCGCATGCTGCTGCGCACATCCTCCGACCGCCTCAATCCTGTCCATGGGAAAACCCGTGTCGCGCAATCTGGCAAGCGCAAGTTCCAGCCCCCGCACCCACATCCGGGGATCTGCGCGGCGGATTCCTTGGTCCGGATTCGGCAGAAAGCCGTCCGGCGCGCCGAACTCCGGCAGATCGCGTCCGTAATTCACATTTGCGGATGCGACTAGACTGCCCGCAACCGTATCGTATGCGACAACCTTCGTGCCTTGTGTGGACGAATCTATGCCAAGCGTAACCATAACCGCAACTCCCCGCGCCGCAATCCGACAGATGCGGCATTCAACAGCCCTACAGCTTTATGTCCTCCAAACGGCGTCCCTTCGTCTCCGGGACAAGGAATACCGCCCAAAGCAGATGCAATACCATCATCACGCCGAAGAAACCGAATATGGCCCACGGAGGAACGGCTCCGACCGCCATCGGGAAGAGCAGTGACACAACGGCGGCGAAGAACCAGTGGGTG
>JAFXEA010000613.1 GCA_017521065.1 Kiritimatiellia bacterium
TCCAATAGAAATACGCCTCCAGTGCATTGGCTTTCTTCAACTTGTCCAGCACAAGGAACTGTCCAGACATTCTGTTTGCGACAAGCTTCTCAATCACATCCTTACTGCCCGAATAGCGCGTAACCGACCTTTTCCGTCTCAGTAGCAAAGCCGCTAAATATGCGGCCTTAGCTGCAGCAGTCTTCGCTTCAATGACGCCAAACCTCCCGCCATTGATGAGATCGCCGTGCATCTTGTCGATTCCGCTCCTGATCAGTCGTTCATAGTTGGAATCGAGCTTCCTGCGCCGTATGTCAAATGTCGTAATGTCAAATGCAGTCTTTACGATATCATTTAGCACGGATTCTGGAACACCTTTTACATTCTTGTATTCGGCTTCCAGCCGAACCACATCCAAGAATGTTGTCCGAAAGACACCAAAATCGGAAAAACACCCAAATAGCTGCGCTACGTCAAATAGCTGCTTGAACACCTGATGGGCAGAGTCTTCCATTCGTCGCGGACTGGCAAACGGGACACCTGTCGTGTTTGGCGCAAACGCAGTCAACTTGTCGCCAAGCAATGCATCAACATTTGGGATTCGTACCTTTGACTTGGCGCCTTCCAACAGAAGAAACGGACAATCAATCTCGACCTCTCGGGTGTTCCTCATGGCTATTCCGCATGCCTCCTCCACAACGTCCAGCAAGACGTAATGCGGAGTAGCCGTCGAGCCGTATTTTCCGCGATAGAACACTTTGTAATGGCGACGCGTCGGCGGTTCCGAGTCAGACTCCCGGACATCATTCTCCCACCGTGTGAACGGCGGATGCCTGACCCATTCCTTCATCTCGCTTTCAAACTTGTCCTTTGGCACTTGGCAGACTATGTCAATATCTACAGAGACCCGTTCGGGCTTGCCAAGAGCCAGAAGGAGCGAGGTTCCGCCTTTGAAGAGAAACGGCATGTCCGAAAGCTCCAATCGCTCAAGAAGAACGAAAGCATGCATCGTCCGTTCGAGGACGGCGAGATCCGCCATCTTCATGCGCTTGAATTCTGCCTCGATGTGCTTCTTGCTCAGCGTGTCCTTCGCTATCATGGCAAACTCCCGAACTTCTTCTTCAATTGCCGGTAGAACTTCTTGACCGCATCATTCTCAATGCCCTCTGCAAACAGAACATCACACAGGATGATCGTGTTCCGGCTTGCGAATCTCCGCCTGGAAATACGACGGAGAATAGATTGTGCATTTATCGAAAAACCCTGTATCGCACCACGCACGATCTCCTTATAGTCCCATTCATCGATGATCAATTCGGCTTCAGACGCTAAATCGACAAGGATCCCCTCAAGCGAGAGCGCTTTCCCGCTTTCATTCTCGTCATCACGCGTTATGGGGCGTATAATGAAATTCTCTGCCGTCTTCCGCTCGGGCAGGAACGATGCCGCACTTGGATTGACAATCACCCGAGACTTTGGCCAAGTCGCTTCAAGTCTATCCCTAAGTTGCTCCATCACCGATCGGTCAATATACATGTACGTGTAAAACATTCCGGGGAGATGGTGGAAGAAATCCACCATCTGATGAGTCGACCAGCATTTTGATTCTGCATAAGGGAACCATTCGCTCAGCTTTGCGGACAATGTATTTACTGGCAACACATAGTCAAACTTGCTCTTTTCGCAAATGGTCGACCAACCTCTCCCGGCAGATCGCATCAGGCCAGTTCTCCAAAGAGTGCTGACAAGATTTCGTGAAGAACCATAAGAAAGAAGAGTGCCATTTTTCTCGGCAAAGGTTCTGAACACTATGTTTGGAACATAGTGCCTTTCTTTGAACGCATTCTTGACGACGCTTTCCAGATCCTTGCTCGGCCTCATCGTCAAGAAGTATAGCAAATTATTGTTTGAATGACAAGCGGCAACTTTTAGAAAAACTTGCTAACTGTCATGTTTATGCCCAAATCACACTTCCACGCCCTCTTTCATAAATTCATAGGAAATTGAGATTTCGACTGTATAAACCCTTGTCTCGCCGGGGGCAAGGGGTCTCGGTTCGCACATAAGCGCCTCAAGGCACCAGAACTTCCGCCAATCGTCGGATACAAGCGTCTTCATGCATGGCGTGGACTCTTCGCCTGGATTCCATATCCACCAGGAATCGGCATAAGGCGCGTCGACTGCGTATCCGCGGCCGCGCTCCAGATCGCAAAGTAAATGTGCCTTGCCGTCCGCCGGAAATTTCGCGGTGTCGCCATTTGGACGCGGCAAAGCCCTTCCATCGACCGCGACTGACAAGGCGTTGGAAACGGCGAAGTAGGGATGGATGCCGAAAGCCGACTCGAATGGCTCGTCGCCCGTGTTTGTCTCGGACAGGGCAATTTCCATCGTCGAAGGATCAACCATCGCAATTCTCGCCGTCAGACGAAATTTGTGCGGCCAGAGTTTCATGCTCTCGGCAGTTGACTCCGTGGTAAGCTCCACGCCGTCATTGCCGAGTCGTCGCACAAGCCGCCATTCCATGTAACGAACAAGACCGTGGATCGGCAGCCCTTCCCTGCGACCGAACCACGGCCAGCAAACGGGAATGCCACCATGAACCTCGCGCCCCCAAGGAGTCGACGCCGCCATGAAGAAAGCATCTTCCCCCCTTAACGCGGCTGGCCGCCAACTCGTAGTCTGAGCGCCGACGCGACTTACGGCGAGCGTTCCGTTGGTTGAGCGGCAAGCTACACCGCCATACGCCGCCAGCGCGAAGGACGCGATCACAGCGATCAGCGACATTTTCTCACCCAAGAAGGAGATCGAGGTCTTCCTGCGTCGGGGCGCGACCGTATTCGCTGATTTCGTAAGTCTCCATGTACTTCGGAACGCGCCGGCCGGGATAGCGCTCGCGCCAGGCGTCCGCGAAGCGCTCCGCGTCCGCGACTTTGCGAAACGCCCAGTATTTGCGCAGATACGCATTGCGCTTCTCTATGTCGCTGCGGTCGCCGAGCGCCTTTACCTCGCCGGTCGTGCCCTTGTCCCACGGAAGCCAGTCGTAGAACTGCGACACCTGCGCGTCAAGTCCGTCGCACCACCTGTCCATGTATGCGTCGACGTCGAACATAACGTCAGGTTTCAGTTCGCGTGGATACGTAAAGAGGTCGCACATGTACAGGACAACCGGCCTCAGGCGCATTGGCTTCGCTTCCTCGCACCAGTGCGGAACGCCGAGAAGATAGCCTGCGTCCATCACTGCCTGTCCTGTGGCGCGATGGTCGGCGTGGTAGTCGTTCGTGCGATGGGTGAAGATGAAGTCGGGCTCGTATTCGCGTATCTTCCGCGCCACGAGGCGGCGGACATCATCCGACGGGTAGAGGCCGCAGTCCGGATAGCCGTAGATGTCGTAGCCGTCGAGACCGAAGCGGCGGGCCGCCTCCTCGGTCTCTGCGCGGCGCACCTTGGCGATTTCCGCCGGGGACAGTATATGGTGACCCATGCTGCCGTCTGTCACGGAGACAAACTTGACCTTGAAGCCGCGTTCCACAAGGCGGACAGTCGTGGCGCCGCAGATGATGTCCGCGTCGTCTGGATGCGCACCTATCACCATCACCCGCGGCGGGCCGGGGCGCCGAGCCTCGTATTCGGAAGACCTGGGTGGACACGCGGCGACGCGGTGACGTCTGGCCGGCGGCGTTCCAGTCGCCCCAAATGCACCTTTCGTCGCGCCAGCCGCCGCAGCCAGTGCGCTTGCAGTCAAGAATGCTCGTCTGTTGATTTCCATGCTTGTTGTTCCTTTCAAATCGCTCCCGTCGCCATCTCCAATAGCGACATCGACATTATATCACGCACATGTACGCAAAAGATCTCCATTAGGCAAATAAAAACATTCTCAATTGGAAAACATCCTCTTGTCCTTCGAACGTAGAATTTGATAGAATGTTGCCACCATGAGGCAGACAAGGGCAAACCCAGCGACCGGGCCGGCGCTTCTTTTCACGCGTCCGACGTTTCACTCGCACCGCGAGCGCACGAGCGGGGTCTATGCCGCTGCAATCGAGCGCGGCTGGCAGATACAGCAAGTGGCCGAGGTGCCGACAAAAGAGCTTATCACAAAATGCATGCGGCTGTGGAATCCGATAGGATGCCTGATAGACCCCTCGGTTATAACACATCACCTTGACGGGAAGATCTTCAAGATGCTTCCGACTGTTCTGATGGGGCGCGGCGAAGGTCGCTTGGAGTGGGGAAAGTTTGACTGCTCGTTTCAGGACTGCCACGCGCCTGTCGACATGGCGTATGCTGAGCTTTCACGGCTTAAGCCGGCAGGTTTCGCGTTCGTGGGCGATCCTGCAAAACCGTTCTGGAGCATTGAGCGAGGTCTGTTCTTCAAGGAATCCATAGGCGACAAAAGCGCCTTTTCGGAATATGCGGGGCCCGACCCTGACACGGTGCGCGGCAGACGGGCTATGGTCAAGTGGATTGGTGCCCTTCCCAACCCATGCGGATGTTTTCTCGCGGCTGACCATCTTGCCGCATCGTTCTATGCAGCGGCGGCAGAAGCCGGTCGAAAGATCGGCGCAGACCTCCCGACGGTCGGAGTCGATGACGACGAAAGGATATGCA
>JAFXEA010000614.1 GCA_017521065.1 Kiritimatiellia bacterium
GACGGCAGGTATCTTCCAGTGGAAGGAAGGGCTTTTGACGATGTGGAAATTTGGGGTTGGACCTCTGAAATGTGTAATTTATTGTGATGTAAGCGTGTGTTTTGTTATTTATTCGTCAAAAATCAAATTTGCTGAAGTTTCGCTTGCATTTCTCAGTGGGTTATGAGACAATTCGCGCAGTTCCCTTGGGATTGATTCCGCCGACGGGCGGATATAAGTGGGGATCCGTCGTTGTCTGCGATGAGATTTTAGGGAGTCCGTCAGGAAAATCTGGGGACACACCCTTCAAGCGAGTGAGATAAGTAAAAAGATGGGGTGGATAATTGGTTAATTGAATGATTTCTGTTGATTCTTGTGGGGGCAGACCCTTCAAGAATCAACGAGCAGGCTGTCTGTTGTACGGATGAAAAGTCAAGAGCTCTTTGAGAAGTAACGCGCAAGCTGCGCGTTGTACGGTTGGGGTTCAGCCAAATGGATGGGATAGGATTTCGTCCGCTCCATAATCTTGAGAATCAGTCCAAACCGTGTTCTCATTTATCCGCTGTCTCATCAGAAGCAAGAGAACTGCTCCGAATTGAATTCTCATTTTGGGGATTTAGAAGGGTGGGATTAATGTGGGTTGGAGCGGACGCATGAATGCGCCTGCAAAAAGTCAATGTCTAGCAGTGAAAAGGAAATGAGGAAACGAGATGTTGCATGTGTGATATAATCGCCATATGAGCAAAGAAATGAGAAAGCGATTTGTGTCCCTATCTCTGGCAATGGTGGCATTGGCGCTTGCCGCCCAGTCGGATTCAGGCAAGGGACGGTATGATATAGGGAACGACCTTGGAAATTCCCTGGAGTCATGGGAGCAGTCGGCGGATGATTTTGCCGTTGAGTACGGGAAGATCGGGTTTGGGTTCGCCGGCGACAAAAAGCGGGGTGTGCCGCTGTTCTGGAGTGTTCAGCTCGGACTGTATCCTGAAGCTGGCGTTCCGCAGGTTTTTGGAGGGCATATGCGGCTTATCGTCGGATATAACGAGGAGAAGAACGAGATAATCTATACCGATACCTGGGGCGCGGGGCATGAACACAAGTATATGCCCGACGATTGGGCGTGGACGATAACCCAGAACATGTTTTACCTAAATCCACGGTAAAGATGAACCTAGGTTGGAACTTAGGTTGTATACCAGTATGACGTTGCTCACACAACGGCGGCCAGGTGGATCTATGAATTGCGCACGGAAATTGGTTTTGATATAATTCGCGCCGTTTTTTTTTACAAGGAAAAGAAAAATGTCGAAAGAATACAAAGTCGGACTGGTTGGTGTCGGCGCAGTCGGCACCGAGATGATCAAGGTTCTCAAAGAACGCAATTTCCCTTGCGGGAAGGTGCAGGTGTTCGCATCTCGTGAACGCGACGAGGAGATTCTCGGCGAGACGTATCATGTTCTCCCTGCCACTGAAAACAGTTTTGAAGGCTTGGATATCGTCCTTTTTGCGGGCAAGACTGATGTTGCGATTCAGCTGAAGGATGCGGTCGTGAAGGCCGGCGCCAAGATGATCGACAACTCCCGTGCGTTCCGTCAGGATCCTGAAGTTCCGCTCGTGGTCCCTCAGGTCAACGCCGAGGATCTCGACTGGAACAAGGGTGTGATCGCGAACCCGAACTGCACCACGGCAATCATGCTCGAGGCGGTCGCTCCGCTTCACAAGGCGAAGAAGCTGAAGCGCGTCATCGCCTCTACGTATCAGGCTGCATCCGGAGCCGGCGCTCCCGGTCTCGCCGAGCTTGAGCTGCAGATGCGTGAATATGTCGAGGGCAAGCCGCTCACAGTCAAGGCTTTCCAGCATCAGCTTACGTACAACCTTATTCCGCACATCGACAAGTTCGATGAGACCAATTGGTACACGCTTGAAGAGCTCAAGATGCGCAACGAGGCGCGCAAGATGCTTCACGCCCCTGAGCTTATGCTTTCCTGCACCTCGGTGCGCGTGCCGATCGCCCGTGCCCATTCCGAGTCGCTCAATCTTGAGTTCGAGGAAGATGTCACGCCTGAGGAGGTTCGCGAGATTCTTACGGCGGCAGAAGGTGTTACGGTTGTGGATGATCCGCTCAACGGCGGCTATCCGATGCCTCTCGATGCGACGGCCAAGTATGACGTTCTCGCCGGATGCATCCGTCAGGATATCTCCCGCAACGACAAGAAGGGCATCGACATGTTCATCTCCGGCGACCAGCTTCTCCGCGGAGCAGCTCTCAACGCTGTCGAGATCGCCGAACATCTCGTGAAGCGCGGACTCGTCTGACAGCGCAAGTAGTACATATAATCGCTTGATGCGAAATCGGGAGGGACAACGGAAGCGTCGTCCCTCCTGTGTTTCATTGCGCAGATATGCTATAATCATCACCATGAAAAAGTTGCTGATTGTACTATTGCTGTGCGCGTGCGCGTCCGTGGACGCGGCGCCCAAGGGAAAATCCGGGTCGGGCGGCAGAAAGCCTGTTCCGTCCATGTCGAAGAGCCGCATTGCCGAAATTGCGTCGTACCTTCCCGAGGAGCCGTCTGCTCCATGCCCTGGAATTACCAACCGCAAGGCCTGGGGGAAGCTTGCGGAACTGGAGTCTGCCGACGACATCATCAAAAAGGCGGAAGGCATTCTGGTTCAGTCGATTCCGGAATGTCCCGACGAACTGTATCTGGAATATTCGAAAACCGGCAACCGTCGCGACTACGAACTTCCCTACAACAGGCGAATCCACAATGCCCAGACCCTTGCTGTTGCGGAATGTTTCGAGAACAAGGGGCGATTCGTCCCGAAACTCTGTGAGTATCTCGAAACGATCTGCGCTGAACGAAGTTGGGTGATGCCGGCGCACGACGTTGGGCTCAAAACGTTTGACGGGCATCTGTTCCATGTTGATCTCGGTTCGAGTGCCCGTGCACGTACATGCGCGTGGATAGTGTCAATGATGCGGGGCGTTCTTCCTGGAGTGCTGTCCTTCAAGGTCAAGAAGGAAATCGAGAAGCGCATCTTCTCCACATATCGCAGCCGTTGGGACAAGAAAGGCGGTTTCAGTCCGCTTCACTGGTTTGCGGGCCCTGCAAACTGGACGGCGGTATGCCATTGCGAAGTTGTGTGCGCCGCGCTTGCCGTTATAGAGGATCGTACGGACCGTGCCACGTTCATCGAGACTGCGGAGCGTTGCCTCCCGTTCTACATCGCAGGCTTCCCGGCCGACGGATACTGCTCCGAGGGCATGGGCTACTGGAACTACGGTTGGGGACACTATCTTCAGGTGGGACTGGTGGTGAAACAGGCTACCGGCGGCAAGGTCGATTTCTTCAGCGATCCCAAAACCAGGACGATCATGTCGTTCGGCACGGGATTCCAGATGACCGAAGGGCGTGGCGCCGACTTCGCGGATGGAGGCGGGCGTGTGTCCGAAGCCGTTCTGCTTCTTGGACATCTCCAGTGGCCGGATCTTCCGGTCAATACTTCCACGCTCGACAAGGATCTTTTGTTCGGAGGCCCAACCGTGTTCTTCCTTCGTGCGTTCGGTCAGCTTGACGGGATTCCCGCCGCACGTACTGACGCTATGCCTATGCGCAACACATTCCCGTTCGGACAGGTGTGGGTGTTCCGGCAGGATCCGAAGAACGATATCACGCCATTTTCGGTCGGAGTCAAGGGCGGGCACAATGCGGAGTTCCACAACCACAACGATGTAGGGTCGTATGCGGTGATGTTTGGGGGTGTCATGATGTCCGGCGATCCGGGCGGTACGCAGTACACGGCTTTGACGTTCAGTCCGAAACGCTACACGCTTCCGCTCCTTGCCTCCTACGGGCATCCAGTGCCGGTGTTGAACAACTGCTATCAGCAGGCGGGACGCGAATATGCCGCAAAGATCATATCAACCGATTTCTCTGACGAGAAGGATAAGGTCGTAATGGACATTGCCGGGGCATATCCCAAGAAGGCGAATGTCAAAAGCGTTGTGCGCACTTTCGAATATGACCGCAAGGGCAGGAAATTCACTGTGACCGACAATGTGACGTTCAAGCTTAAGGGGACGTATTCCGTTCCGGTGCTGACGCCTGGGTTTATCGAACCCGCGAAGGGAAAGGGCAAGTACAGGCTTACCGTGAGCGCAAAAGACGAAGTGCGCGAATGCGACGTGTCTATTTCTGTCACTGGTGCGGACTGGAAACTCTCCGAAGGCAAGCGCATCGACAATCCAACCCGCACGGCTCCCATGCGCTATGCCGTCATGCTGGACGGACCGGTGAAGACTGTTGAAGTCAAAATTGAGTTTTCCGCAAGCGATATCGTGATAGCTGAGGCGATAGCGGCGGAAGCACCACCACCAGATGCCGCCGAGAACGATGTCGTCGACAAGGAAGGCCCCGTTTTGTTTGACGAGGCTGCAGGCGTGAAGGCTACAATCGTATATGGAGGATTGGAAGAGCGCGTCTATGCCCGTGAAATGCAGTGGTATCTTGGAGAGATGACGGAAGAGACGTTCCGCCTTTCAGACAAGGAGCCGGAGTCTGGTCCGGCGGTGATTGTCAAGGTGGAACCCGGTGATGCACGTGTATATACCACGAAGGATCGCGTGTTCATTTCAGGGAACGGTAAGGGTCTTTCAGCTGCGGTGTCGCATTTCCTCGAAGGTCTTGGCGTGCGTTATCTGCACCCGGCAGACTATGGACGCGTCATTCCCTGGAAGAGCAAGGTCATGTATCCTGATTCTGATTGGCGCTCGCCGCCGTCCGTTTCGCTCAGCGCAGAAGTCGCCAAGCCCGACCGCAGGAAACTCATTCAGCTCCTTA
>JAFXEA010000615.1 GCA_017521065.1 Kiritimatiellia bacterium
CCGCAAGGCGGGGAAGATTTCCTATCTCGTCAATGGCGACGGAAGCGAGGTCGATGTTCATGTTTACGACAAAGTGTCGCACAAGGAGAGCCTGGTCCAGGTTTCATACGCGATGTCCGATGCGGCGACATTTGACCGAGAGATGGGAGCGCTGAAACTCGCCCGCGACAAGACAGGAATACGCGACTGCACGATTGTGACGTGGGACGACGAAGGCGAGTCCGACGGCATTCGCATCTTGCCGGTATGGAAGTGGCTGCTTGCATGACTGGCGTGGACCAAGGATTGTCCGCAGGAGAAGTGATGCGAAGATTGACGACAGACGATTATGCGAAGACAATCTCGGTGATTTCATCGCAGCTCAAGCAAATCGCAGACTATTCAACATCGTCGCATCCCTCATGAGGGACGGCTTTTAGACAGGATTAACAAGATTGACAGGATTAAGAAAGGAGTGGGAGGATGAAAAACAACACAGAATTGCCGATGATGTTTTCGCGTGGTGTTGCGGTAGCGGCGAA
Source organism: Kiritimatiellia bacterium (assembly GCA_017521065.1). Classification (GTDB taxonomy): domain Bacteria; phylum Verrucomicrobiota; class Kiritimatiellia; order RFP12; family UBA1067; genus UBA1731. The sequence goes on from JAFXEA010000615.1 coordinate 522, forward strand.
GGTGATAGCCGCCTTGTAGATCACTGTTCGGACTCAGGTGACAATGACAGCTTTCTGCGGCGATGGCACTGTGCCTGGTAGGTTAGAATTGTGTAAATCGAAAGGAGCAACCCATGAAACACTTTGCAAAGCTCATCCTCGTGTCATGTCTATCCCTTGCGGCGGGATGCTTCAATTCGATGCGCGAGTCTGACGATGACGTAGTGGAAAGTGGCTCGTCTTCGTGGAGTGTCGAGCTGGGTGTGGGCATACGGGGTGTCTGCGAGATTGGAATGACTGAGGAGGAGGTGTTGTCGCGTTGTCGCTTTGCATACTCGGACTGGAAAGACGATACTGCCCATGCTGAAATAAATCAGGCGTTCGTCTGGTTCCCAAACTGCGGAGTGTATTCCTTCTTCTCTGGCAAGCACGGAGGTGTGCGAAAGTGCGGCGCGGTGAACATAGTATTCAAGAAACCCCGGGTCGCCGATATTGCGTCGGAAGACGAACATCGTAATTGCTCCCGCGTAGGAAGCTTCGCAGGAACCATTCCTCGTTTTGAGTCTGTCGATCGCATCAGTTGGGATGACATTTTCGAACGATATGGCAAACACAAGGTAAAGGCTAAAATGCTACTGGAATACCAAGGTTCCGAGCCATTGCTTTTGGGCGATTTTGAAAACTATCCATGCATGATATATCGAAAACTCGGAGTATCATTCAGTGGGTCGAGCGATGAAGTGACATCAATGCAATTGTTCGCACCGGTACAATAAGAAAACCTCGCATCTAATTTTTATTGAGATTCGCATTGGCTCAATGTTTAGCCGCAAAGAACGCAAAGAACGCAAAGAGATGGAACTGAACGAGTTCAAGTGCCGGATGTGCGGGGCGTGTTGCCGCATCAAGGATGGGATTGTGCGCGTTTCGGAAGCGGAGATCGCGCGCATCGCGGCGTTCCTTGGAATGGCCGAAGCTGCGTTCATCGAACGCGAGACCGAAGTCGCGCCCGATCGCAAGAGTCTTATTCTCAAGAGTCGTCCGGACGGCTCATGCGCCTATCTGACAGAGGACAACCTCTGCCGCATCAATCCCGTGAAACCCGAGAAGTGCCGGACGTTCCCCTTTGAATGGACCAATCCAGACTCCGTCGAAGTCTGCCCAGGACTGGCACGATAAGAAAAGATGTTTTTCGATGTGTGCATTGACTTTCGTTTCTGAAACGTGGTATAATATCCACGTTTCGGAAATAAAATGAACTACATAACATTCAGAGGGCGATTTCATGATTTTGCCTGCTTCTCCAACGAGCAGGTAGTGGCGGCGTTTCCTCGGTTCGACAGGGGAAATTATTCAACATGGCTGGGAAAGGGCTACATCAAGCGGCTCAGGCGCTCGTGGTACGCCTTTGCCGATGTCGCAGGTACGCCAGGGATAGGTGATTACTTTGCGGGCAGGATGTATTCGCCAAGCTATCTTTCGTGTGAGTATGTGATGGCAAGGACGGGGTTGATTCCAGAATCTGTCGTGCAGTTCACGTCTGTAACTTCGCTCAAGACGGCCTCGTTCAAGAACGACTTCGGGGAGTTTTCGTACCGCAGCGTCAAACCAGAGCTGATGTTCGGCTATGGCGTGGAGCACGTGGGCGATGGACTGCCGGTCAATGTCGCGACGCCCGCGAAGGCGCTTTGCGACTTTCTTTATCTCAACGCGCAGTATGACACGCCAGACGAAATCGAGGCGTTGCGCTTTGATCGTGATGTCCTCGCGGAGATTGCCTCGAGCGGTGACTTGGATGGGGTGGTGGCGCGCTTCGGCTCTCACGCCCTCGCGCGGAGGATGCGACTTGTAAAGGAGGTGTATGCGCTATGATCGCGCTTGAATCGATAAAGGGGTTCTTCCCAGAGGAACTTCGTGCCGGACAGTTTGCGAAGCATATTCTAAAGGAATATGTCGAGTGTCTTGCGCTTGAGTGGATTGCGAGAAGCCAATGGGCGCCCCGCCTAACATTCATCGGAGGAACGAATCTTCGTCTCACCAAGGACATAGACAGATTCTCCGAAGATCTCGACTTTGACTGCAAGGATCTTGAGCCGGAAGAATTCGTGCGCTTCACCGATGCGCTCATCGCACATCTTAGGCGCAACGGGCTTAATGCTGTGTCGAAGGAGAAGGAGTCAGATCGGCTAACGGCGATGCGGCGGAGTATCCTTTTCCCGGGTCTTCTGCATGAGTTGGGGCTTTCGGCCTTCAAGGAAGAGCGGTTTATGATGAAGGTTGAGGCGCAAGACCAGGGGCGGGAATACAAGCGGGTCTCGGCCGATATTCGGCGATGTGGCTTTTTCTTTCCTGTGACCGTGCCGAACGAGGCCACGCTTTGCGCCATGAAGTTGTCAGCGCTTTTGACGCGCGGTAAGGGGCGTGATTTTTACGATGCGATTTTCCTTTTGCAGCGCACGGAACCAGATTATCCGTTCTTGTCTGCCGTGCATCCAGAAGTCACCGACCTAAAGTCGCTCAAGGCGGCGTTGACGGCAAAGGCGAAGTCTGTCGATCTTGAGCTCAAGCGCCGCGATGTCGAGCATCTCCTTTTCCATCGCGAGCGCGCAGAACTCGTCACTCGCTTCCCCGCTTTCGTCGATTCGCTGTGAAGGTGTACGAAGGAATGGACACCATGAATAAGCGAATGATTAGTAAAATGACATTGGCTGAGATTGCGATGTTTGCGGTGGTGGTTGTCGCTGCCGCTGTCTCGGCGATAAGGCCGCATAGCTTCGCCGTGTGGATGACGGAGATATTCTGGGTGGCGGGGCTCTTGGTGATATTGCTTGTGACGCGGTGGATGTTCCGCTTTTCGCTCGCAGCGTATTCGTGCTTCTTTGCGTGGATGATGCTTCAGACGGTTGGCGCGCATTACACATTTGAACTCGTGCCGATGGACTGGCTCAAGGAGCCGCTTGGACTCGTTCGCAATCCCTACGACCGAATCGCTCACTTTACCGTCGGCTGGTTCGCCTTTCCGTTCGCCGAGCTGTTCCTGCGGAAG
>JAFXEA010000616.1 GCA_017521065.1 Kiritimatiellia bacterium
AAATCGCACGTCAGGTGTCTGAGTGCGCCTATTCGATGTTTGTCGAGATGGACAAGGAGATATCGGATAAGGCTAACAAGGCGTTCAGGCGGATAGAAGAAAAGGTGAAGTTGACGGATGATCCTACGTTGCGTCCGCTCTTACAGAATCTTGGGCTTAAACTCGGGAAGAAGATTGCCGGCGAAGCGGCATCCAATGCTCTCAAGAACCTTGGGGGATGTGCTGGATCGGCGGCAGGAATGGGAAACCTTGCCAAGATGATTGTTAAGAAGATCGGATCCATGCTTGGGAAGAAATTCGGCAAGGAGGTTTACACGCAGATCGGAAAGATATTCACCAAGCGCATGATGAAGGGGATGGGAATGGCGCTGCAGGCATTTCTGGAGGTCGTCGACTGGGTGGTGGATTGCGAGACGTGGCAAAAGAGACTTTCCGATAAAGCCGCCGATGTCATTCGCGGGTGGGCGAAGGATACGGTTGACGAGATAAATGCGAAAATGATCCCCGAATACCGCAAGAATAATTATGCGACGGTCGATGCATGGTATGAAGAACGAAAGAGGGACATATCTTCGGATATAGATGATGCAAGGAGAAAAATAGATGCCCAGGAAATTAAAGCGCTAAAGAATGATCGCGAGATGCTTGCGTCTGCTCTTGAGTCGCTAAAAGAAAGGAAGCAATAAAATGAGCGAATTTGGTATAAAGAAGGCTGCGAACTCTCGTCCCGCGAAGAAACCATCGGTTCAAACATCAGGAAGATCCTCTGATCGAGAGGGCTCGGTCATAAAAACAAGATGGGGCGATGTAAGACTTAGCGAGTCAGATGTTTCGCAACTTGTGGGCGGGGTTACGAATTCATTTCCAGGCATTGTTAATATTGTGCAAACGGTAGTGGATGGACAGAAGCAGATCGCTGAAATCCATGCTCGTTCAGAAGCGGAAGTGTGCCGGATTCGGGCTGAAGGCGAGAAAGTCCTTATGGCGGCAGAAGCGAAAGTGAAAGAGATAGATGCTGCAGATCGGGCTTTTTGCAATTCATTTGATCGAAAGGCTGCGTTGGTGCGCGAGGTGTTGAAGGAGCTTGGAAGACATCCTGAATATGATACAGTCATGCGGCAAGAACTTGTAAAACTCTGTGTGGAGGCTATTAAGACGAAATGAATGTTGAGCTGAATGATGTTGAAAGCATTGTCGAACAAGTCTATAAGTTTCGCGTCAATAAGGCCTTTTCCGAGGCTGAAAAGAGGATTTTTGCTGCATATGGCGAGTTGAGGGAAGATGTTTGCGCTGCGGAATCGGCGGTGGAGATTGCTGTAGTGCGAGGGTTGTCGCGTTATTCTTGGCGATATGACAAACTTTGCGAATTACTGGATTCTGCAGATACGCCTCCTGATATAGTCGAGGCTTTCGGCCCAATTCGAAATGAGTTGAGGCGGAGGATACAGGTGTTGCGACGACGCCATCACGAGAGGCTTTAGATTTTTATGTCACATCACAGAAAAGTCGCCTTGGCGGCTACCTTTTGAGAGGGCGATGGTGCTATAATCGGCATCATCGTAAACCCTCAAAAAAGGAAATGGCAAGGTGAACAAGAAGTATTTCGGTCCGGTTGTGCTGATGCTTGCGGCGGTTGCGGGGCTCGCCGCGATGGGGCTTGTGTTCTGCTGGTGCTGCCCAGATAGACTGCATGATGTCGGTGGCGTTGCCTCTCGCTGGTGTTTCAAACGCCAGATTGTATGGAACATTGCTGGCGTTAGTGCAGCGTTGCTGGCTGTGGCTGCGGGATGGAAACGATTGCTGAAGGCGGCGCCGTTCCTTTTCGCAGGCTGGGTTGCGCTCTGGATTGTTGTGTGTTTGCAGCCTGTTGTCGGCGGCTCAAGCGGATTTGTGCGTATCGGACCGATTGCGCTCAGTGTCTGGTCTCTGTTCCCTGTCGCGCTTGCCCTGCTTGCGGCATGGCTTCGCGAGCGGTATCTGGTTGGCGGAAGGAAATTCCTGTGCGGTGTTTGCGCGGGTGCCATTCTGGCAGTAGTGCTGAGTGTTGCTGCGAGTCCGGATCGGATCGCCAGAATTGATTCGTTCTTTAGGGGAGAACCCCGCCAGGAGATGTCCGCGTCCGAATGCATGAGCGGATTCGTCCAGCATCAGACGCGCGAGGCGTTCGCGCAGGCCCGGTGGTTTTCCGCATGCGAGAATGAAATACTGAAGTCATTGCCCGGGACGATGTCGTACTCCATGCCTGCGTCGTCAGCTGTCGTGTTCGGAAAGTGGTTCATGGCGCTCGCCTGGACGCTTGTTTCTGCTCTCGTGTTCGCCCTGGCGTGGTTTTGGCGGGAAACGAGGGATGCCGCGAAGCGAATGTTCATCGTGTTCGCCGGACTGGGATTCGTCGTTCCGTTCGCGCTCGGGCATTGCGCATGCCTTGGCCTTGCGCCCATGTTGTTCACTGTCGTGCCGCTTGTTTCGTATGACGCCGCCGCGCTGCTGGCCTCGTGGTTCGGCGCGGGGGTTCTTCTTGCGATTCATGCCGAGAACGCGCAGCCAGCTGTCAAAAATTGACACCCTGGTAAGATTCTGCTCGGCGGACGGCCGTTTTTTCT
>JAFXEA010000617.1 GCA_017521065.1 Kiritimatiellia bacterium
CAGCGCCTATAACCACAATATAAGCGGCGGCGAATCGCCCCTGCGCAAAAACCCGCTCCGGGACAGGCACGACAAGATCACATTCGGCGCGTTCCGCCACACCATCGTCACTCCAGAGCCGCATGGCAATGAGCGAAGTCAGAAGCGGCAGCACACGAACAACCGAAAGCGCCCATATGGACGGCAATGACACCGCCGTACCTTCGGCGGCGAAAAGTCCATCCGCAAAAAACGCCCCCGAAAGCGACAAAAAGACCATCACCGCAAAGACGGTCGTCTTCTGACGTAAAAGACGCGAAAACGCCCTGAACAAAACCACCATCTGCTGACTCATGAAACCATTCCTCCCTTCAGTTCCATGACCTTGGCTCCGATGCGGTCGAACCACTCCGTCTCATGCCCTGACACGATTACGGCGGCAAAAACCTTGAATGAGGCGATCATCGAAGCCACCGCCTCGCGGGAGAGTTCATCAAGCCCGGCGAACACATCATCCAGAAGAAGCAGGCGCGGACGCAGCAGCACGGCATCGGCAAGTGCGACACGCTTGCGCTGACCTCGGGAGAGATTTCCTATGAGGACATCCGAAAACTGCTCGAGTCCGCAGATGGACATCGCTTCTTTCACACGGTGGCGTATCTTGCGCGTCTGCTCACCTTTCAGTTTCGCACGGTATTTCAAATACGCCTTGACCGTAAGATCATCATCTGCAGGCGCAGCTTCGCCAAGCCAACCAAGATGCCGCCTGTAGCGTATAGGCTCCGCAAGCACATCAACACCATCGAAAACCGCAGTGCCAGACGACGGCATCCATATTCCGGCCAGTATTTTAAGGAGCGTGGTCTTCCCCGCTCCATTTACCCCGGTAAGAGCCACAACATCCCCTGACGACACCGAAAAAGTGACGCCTGAAAGGATACCGCATCCCCCCTTTGAAAAGCCGATTTTCCTCACCTCAAACATGGCCAAATATTTTATCAAAAAAACCTATTGCATGCCACACCCGTTTATGATATTATATGCGCCGTTTTCCCCCCTTAGCTCGGGTGGTGAAATTGGCAGACACGCATGCTTGAGGTGCATGTGGAGAGATCCTTGCGGGTTCGAGTCCCGCCCCGAGCACCATTAATCTTCCGACAGGAAAGATCCGAGGGAAGGCAAGAATTTCCGGTGGGATTCTGGAGCGGTCAAACAGGACAGACTGTAAATCTGTTGGCATAGCCTTCCAAGGTTCGAATCCTTGTCCCACCACCATTAAAAAGACGCGGTAAAACCGCGCCTTTTTTGTTTTCACGAATTATTCTTTCAGATAATTCGTCCCGAAACCGAAGCTTTTCAGCTGAAATTGACGAGACGGGGTGATATGGCGGTGGCCTTTAAAGAGAAAACGGATTTAAGGCCGTCAATGGAGAAATCATCCAAATCCACCTCCGTCCAGACCTTTGCCACGTCATCGAGGTTATGTGCGTCGGTTGAACGCAGAATCGCATACCCTTCCGCTTTCGGCATCCAGATGATTTCATCGGCGGTCCGGCTGAACTCTACGGCGTCAAAACACCCTTCAGGTATTGCGCCGAGCTGCGAATAGACGCTGAAATTGGGTCTGTCGATATGGGCGGCAATGTACGCACCGCCCAGTTCATGGCATTTCTCCGCCGTTTCAGGAATCATCTTACGGCAACCAAGCGCAAGGATGCGCCACTCCATATCTACAATGTCATCATCCCATGTAACTACCGGCTGGTCTCCGAACACATCCGGATCGTTCACGCGCTTCGGCATGGCGGCATACACCCATTCCGTCATGGCAAGAGCCTGCTCGGTCGTATCGAAGAGCGCGATTGTGTGTACTTCCTCGGCAGTACACACCTCCAACCCATAAAGGCACTTCAATCCCGCTCGACGCGCACATTCCGCAATGGCCGGAGTGTTTCTGGCGGACTGGTGATCAGTCAACGCTATTCCGCCCATTCCGGCGTCCACCGCCCTCTTGACGATCTCCCCCGGAGACATCTCCAGGTTCGCACATGGAGAAAGACATGAATGGATATGCAGATCAATTTTCATCAGATGTCCACCAAAAGATATTGAACAGAAACTTGCGTCTGACGCGTCCATCAGGGAGATCCTCCGAAGAATAGAGAGACCAGAACGGCTCCCAGTTCCGGGCAAAGCCATCAGCGTTGCGTATGGGAATCAAATCCAGCACCTTCACGGTCTGCCGTCCATCCTTTACGCTGCTGCTCCAGAACGGCCACACGCGCACAAAATCCTTCTCCTTGGTGAAGAACGGAAAGATGTTGAGCCTTGAATTCGTCTTCTCCACCAGCTGCCAGCCAAAACGCCAGATGACATCATCGACCTCCCCGCTTCCGTAGCTTTTCTGGACGCTACGTTCAACAAGAGGCCACACGCTCCAACGGTCGCGCTTCGGTCCAAGCTCAATATCGACCAGAGGCCACGGACAGCGCAGCCGCCACGTCTCTGGCGTTTTCGCCCAGGAGAAGAACGGCGGCAAGATCAGCACCTGACGTTCGCGCTCGCGTTCGACCGCCCCGAATATCGGCCACAGCATCCCGCTCTTGCCCGCACCGGAAGTATCCCGGTCCTCATAGTGGTCCGCCCACGTTAGGATGGGCCACAGCATATATCTGTGCGTCGACTCACGAAGACGCGACCAGCCGAAGAGCGGCCAGACGCCTACCGCATCGCGCGGCGAATCCTTCCATGAGAAGATGGGCCACAGAACCGCGTGCGACCTGACATCCTTCACGGAATAATCCATATACAGCGGCCAGAGGGCGAAATGGATGTCATCCATGAACAGCATATGCGGATGGGATCCGTACAAAGGAAACAACGCCCACTTGAACTCATCGGTCTCGCGTTCCGTCTCGGAGAACCACAGCGGGAAAAGATTGAAGCTGCCCTCATGTCCGTATGCAAGAAAAAGGAAGCGGTACCAGAACTGATCTTCGTTCGTGTGCCACGTGCCAATAGGCCAAAGAAAATCCTCCGTAGATGGAGTGGACGACCAGAACGGACGTACCGCCGTAAACTTCCGTTCCGAGTCATATTCGAAGAACGGCCCGACGTTGACATCTGGAAACGCGACACCTGACGAAAGCAAAGCAAAGCACAGACAAATGCTTTTCAATTTGGCGGAGATCATCTCCCGAAGCGAGAATCTGTCGACATCAAACATTTCAATGCCTCTCCATTGCAGCAGATCCCATGGTGCCTGCACATCATCCGCAAAGGGATTCCTCCTGGGAACGCATGAAGTCCTTCGCGAGACTTATGCCATCAAGGGATTCGAGGCCGCCCACCGCCTCGGCAAGTTCGTTTCGGGATATGGTGTACTCCTCAGATCCTTTTTTATGGGTGAAGACCAGGTCGAAAGACCCAGGATAGTTGAAAAGCGTCACCATCGTCTCGGCGTGATCGCCCATGGGCGGCAAATCAATATTGGAAGCGTCGAAATGATACGAGAGCCGCGTCCCCTCGCCTTTTTTGCTTTCAAGGGAAACTCCGCCGCCGCAGGCTTCACATATCTGCTTGAGAAGAGGAAGCCCCAGCCCAACCTTCCGCTTGTCATGCTTGCCGGGTTCCGTATAGAACGGATCGAAAGCCCGCTTGAGCACAGCCTCGTCCATGCCCTTGCCGTCGTCGCGGATGTCAACGGATATGCGTCCGCCCGCCTCCGCAACAGAGACTTCAACATTCGCCGCCCCGGCTTCAATGGAGTTC
>JAFXEA010000618.1 GCA_017521065.1 Kiritimatiellia bacterium
AATGTTCAGCAGAATGTTAAGGGCTGCGCCAAGATCGTCGCATTTCGTAAAGGTCATAGAACTGAGACTGAGATGGATCTTACATCGCTTTATCCGATATGCAGGAAGGTGTTGCGCAAGTTCAGTCTTGACATGGATGGGGGTTGTGTCATCAGTGACATTCTGACGGGTGTAAAATCCGGGACGGTCGTGGAATGGAATATGAATACCGCGGCTAATGTTGTTGTGAATGGAAATGTGCTTCTACTTGAGGATAAGGCCGCCTTTGGAATGTTGCGACGCATGAAGCTTGTGGCGTCACCGGCAGATATATCGTGGGAAGTGTTACCGCTTGATGTTCCCAGTTCGCCCCTTGATTCTCCGAATCCAGGCATGAAACGTATCCGATTCAAGCGTAGCGCAAAGAGTGCGAGTGAGATGAGGCTTTCGGTCTCGTTCAAATTGGAAAGTATCCCCGTCAAAGAACAGACATTTTGATTTATCGTAACCAACCAATAAGGAAGCAAAAGATGAAACAACAAAGGTGTGCAAAAAAAGGTAGATGGCATAAACTGGCGGCCATGGTTGTTGGAACTGTTTGTTTGGTAGACATCGCGTCTGCTGCGCCTTCGGTGAAAATCGATCATGTTGCCCAGCGTTGGCCATGGAACAACAAGGTCGATATTACCTATACTGTGACGGAAGGACAATGCCGGGAAACGGAGGATTACTGCGGCGTGGAATTCCAAATTGCAGTTCCCGGCGTTACGAACATCCTCTTGCATGGTTATTCAATCGGGGCAAGTGCGGATGGCGGCGTTGATGGCACTCAGCATACCATTACATGGAATGCGCCGACAGGCATTAAGGCGACGGATTGCACGGTCACTGCAACGCTATTCTCTACGAATGTCCCGAGTGGAAATGACTACATGATCGTCGACATTCTTTCTGGAAATGTCTATTACGAGGGTCTTTGCAGTACGCAGGATATTTCGAACGAGAGATATACCAATAATGTGATGTACAGGACTTCGCATTTTGTGTTGCGCCGCGTTCCTAAATGGACGGATAAGGACGCCCTTCCTAATGGAGAATCGATCATTGGCGGTTATCCTACAGGTTGGGATGATCCGAGCGGCCAATTGAACTTCTACAATTCTTCCACTCGCTGGACGCCGGACAGGGATTATTACATGAGTATCTTCATCACCACGGAAGATCAATGGCGCCTTGTTCATGGTTACAATGCGCTTGGACGCAAATGGCCGAGCACAAATGTCACATGGGACGGTCTTCGCGTATCTGGAACAAAGCCAGGAGATTCAATTCCTCTTGAATCGAAGCCTAACACCGGGACGTTCTTCCAGAGACTCAACTACAGGACGGGCAATAAGTATGCGTTCGATATTCCGACGGAGGTTATGTTTGAAATTGCCCAGCGTGCAGGTTCTACGACTATGTATGCATGGGGCGACGAATGGGATGACAGATATGTTATGTATAGAGACCATGGAAATAAAAAAGAAGTTGATGTCGGTTCGTTTCTGCCTAATTCCTGGGGCCTTTTTGACATGACGGGGCACGTGACTGAATGGTGCAGGGATGGAGAGGTCACTGCAACCACGGATATGGCATCCAAACAAGATGTATTCACCCCTTCGTATTTGGAAGGAAATCTAAACCGCTATCGCCGTGGGGCTGGTGTTTGGAACAGTTGGGCAAAGGATCAGGGCTTTTGTGCGTCGCATCGCTCTGTTGTTCCCTGCAATAGTGGTGCATGGAACAACATAGGCTTCCGTATTGCCTTTATCGCAGAGAAATGAGAGTTCAATTCACGGAGGATTATCCGATGAAAAAAGAATCTACATGTCTCCTTGTGTTTGCGGTGTTTGCGTCGATGGTGACGGCTGCGGATACTTTCCGTGTGTCATCCGACCCGAAGCCGTTTTCTCTCCGTACAGGAGACAGAATGGTCTGCCTGTCGTCAAGGAACTGGCAGTTTGGCCTGTAACGTATCGTGCCGGGGATACGGTGACGATATTGTCTCCTGACGGAGATATGATGGAGATTGTCAAGGATGCATCTGCAGCGGATTCATCTACGCTTCAGGACGTTCTCAATGCCGGCGGTTTCTGGCGTTTGGAGAACTCCAGCGGGGAGAAAGCGGTTGTTATTGTTCCTTGGGGGATGTTCAATGACGCCCTGAAGGTGTCTGATTCACTTCAGATGGTGAAACTGGATACTGAAGGCTCTGGACCGAATCGTAAAGGCAAGGCGCGCGAACTGCCGCCTGTCGCGTATTCTGGTGACGGTTGGATGAAGGATGTAGCCGCATCCGCTACATTGAAGTTCATATCGCCATCTGGAGCTGAGGAACAGATTGTCGAGTTGGGCACAGGAGTGGTCGAGCACAATTTTTCTGAAATAGGTACTTGGACCGTTCGACTCACTATGAAGGATGGGTCGGAAATTGTATCCAAGATTAATATCAGAATGGAAGGAACATACATAATCTTGCGTTGATGCGGTCAAGTGCAGATAGATTCTGTGCCGTTCTCTAGGGTTCTGTGCTATTCCACTACGCGTAGGATTTGGGTGGTTTGCCGCCCGGCATTCCCTTGACGACCAGACACACGCATCCGCCGTCGAAGTTGATGCGCACCGCGCCTTCCTTCTCAAGCTTAACGAACTCGTCGAACGCGCCTCGGAGGATTGCCTCCATCTGGATCGCGGGAAGTCCGCTCAGCGCCGACACCTGCCCGGCAAGGGCGGCGAAATCCACGCTTCCCTTGCTTACGAACGTTCCGAGGTAGGGGGCGGCAAAAACATCTACACGTTTCTACACGTTCTACACGGCTAAAAAATCTTTCCGTGTCTTCCGTGGTTCACAAACAGAAGGGGTCGCTAAAATAATTTTAACCACGGAATACACTGAATACACGGAATGAAGAGGCGTGTGTTTTGTACTTAGAATTATGGTTGGAAGGGGAAGAAGAAATGCGTTCCGAATTGGTCACACACTGTGTGACGAATTGAGTTGAAAAGCGGCAGTGGATGGTCTGACCATTTTGTGACAAAATTTTGTGGTTGGGACATCCACTCTTCACCTTCCCCTATCTCTTCACCTTCCCCTATC
>JAFXEA010000056.1 GCA_017521065.1 Kiritimatiellia bacterium
CAAAGCCTCGAATGCCACGAACGGAGGAAAAGGCTGGAGGCGAATGCTAAGGGATATCATATCGGCAACCACATTAAAACCGCAATCCTAGCCGTGTCATGAAATTGCCAATTTCGCGCCTATCATTATCGACGTAAAGATGATACAATATTGACGCTTTTTGACGGAGAAATTATGTCTTCAAATGAAAGCGAGGGTAATTTTATGGCAGTACCAACTGTAACATCGAACTTTGCGGTCCGCGTCGAGAAGGAGCTGCGATGTGACGTATTAAATATCGTATGGATTTTTTGATATGGGCTCGGCTAAACACAATGAGATAACCGAAAGATTGAGACGGGAAATCCTGTCCGGTAAATTTAGGGACGGGGGTGAGTTTCCGTCAGGAGGTCAGATGGCGGAACGTGTCGGGGTGAGCCGTCCAACAATCAATCGTGTGATGCTCGATTTGCGCAATGAGGGTCTTGTCGCCACCGGTTCTGGAAGGCTTCCAAGGCTTACCCGGTTCGCCCAGCATGCTACCGGAACGCTGGGCATAATCCATCCGGGATTCCAGTACGGGGATGTCATGTCGAGAATCTGCAAATCGCTTGTTTATCACGGCGAACGCCAGGGGTGGGATATCGTATTGATTGAAATGGTTGAGAAATCCCCAGAAAAACGCCTTGAGGAACTTATTCGGACAATCCACAGATTCTCTGAGGAGAGAGTGTCGGGATTGTTCCTTCAACCGTTTGAATATCTTGGCAAGAAGAATGCTCCTGTCCGAAATTTCTGGAAGGAACTTTCAGAATGCAATATGCCGGTTGTGCTGTTTGACTACAATCCGCAACGGAATGACGGCTGTCCGCAGTATGATCTCATCTCAATGGACAATGTCTCGGCAGGAGCTGGAGTGGGTCGTTCGCTGCTGGCGTGGGGGGCGAAAAAACTGGCGTTTCTGCTGAAGACAGGCTCGCCACCCTCGGTTGTGAACCGTATGCGCGGAGTTGCAAGTGCAGTGGTGGAATCGGGGATGGGCTGGTCGGAAAAAGACAATGTGCTCGTCTGTGAACCTGATGACAGAATGGCTGTCTCTCGCTTCCTGCGTACGCGCAGTCCTGATGTGATCGTTTGCGGTAATGATATGATCGCCGTCAGGTTGCATGAAGTGCTTTCTTCGCTTGGTCGAGCCGGTGCCGTGCGGCTTGCGGGTTTCGACAATCAACCGCAGGCCGAGGAGCTTGGAATCGCGAGCGTTGCGCAACCTTGTGAAGAGATTGCGTCAATCGCACTCCAGACACTGCTTGCAAGACTGCACAACCCTGCATTACCAGTTCATACAGTGCTTGTTCCTGATCGAGGCATCGTTATTTCAAAGTAGGTCAGACCTACTTTGAAATAACGACTATTCTGCAACCTGTATTTACAGGTTGGTTGTTGATGTAATTTCTGTGATACAATCATTGGTGTTTTGTTAATCCAAAGGAGATTGTTTATGTTTCGGATATTGCTGTTCTTGGCAGGCGTTATTTTTGTCTCGCATTTCTGTCTGGCAGATGTTCTTTCGTTTTGGGGAGAAAACTCGCCTGCGACCAATCGTCCGGCTTCAGCATCTGTTGCATACGTGATTTCGGATTTTTCATCACGGGATCATGCGTTTAGGTTTTTTTCCGTTTCTCACTTTAGGTCGACCGGTCTAGGGCTTGCCGTCTACGTCCGCTGAGGCAGGCTAATCAAACCATTTACAAATAAGGAGTAGTACCATGAAAAAAATAGCAATGACGGCAGTGTGTCTTTCGTTCTTGTCAGGTGCGCTTGCGGAACCGGAAATAACGGCACTCACAGTGGCACAAAACGATAGTCGCCTTGTGACGATCTCATATGAACTGTCAGAGGATGCGATTGTCACATTAGACATGACGACGAATGGCGTATCAATTGGAAGTTCCAATTTTCAGACCGTTTTCGATCCTTCTGTTGAGCCAGGCGGATATCCCGTAAATAAAGTCGTCAAGAAGGGTGCGCATATGATTGTGTGGCAGCCACGGCGCGAATGGCCTGGCTATGTGTTCACAAACAGCGAATTCAAGGTGGAACTTCGAGCATGGGCTCTGACGAATCCGCCGGATTACATGGTTGTGGATCTTGTCATACCCAGCAATCGCTGGTTCTATGCGAAGGTTGATGATCTGCCTGGAGGGATAAAGACCGCAGATCCCACTGATGCTGAAGCGGTTAAGGCTCTTGAATATGACGAGTATCGCACGACAAAACTCGTGATGCGTCGTATACCTGCAGCTGGCAACCAGTGGCTTATGGGTGCGCCGGTGAATGAAAGCCAGTACAAGTATTGGCTTGAAGACGATGAAACTAAGGATCCTGAACTGCAGCATTATGTCACCTTGACGGAAGATTACTACATTTCAATATATGAACTGACTTCAGTACAAAGACGAAAAGTTGTGGGTGAAACGAATTACGCAGATATTGACATTAATGTTTCTGGATGGAAACTGACGGGAATTACTCCTCCGACGGTTACATATCTGCGTATGCGAGGCGATGGTACAGGTGAGGATTACAATTGGCCTAGCAATGACCATGATGTCGATCCAGATTCGGATATGGCGAAATTCCGCAATTTTACAGGTCTTCAATTCGATCTTCCTACTGAAGCTCAATGGGAATATGCGTGTAGAGCGGGGACGAGCGGACCGCTTTATGATGGTACATTAGATCCGACGGCCATAGCATGGTGCTTGAGTGATGGTTGTGAGCGCCCTCAACCGGTTGGGCTGAAACAGCCGAATGGATGGGGGCTTTACGATATGCTTGGCAATCAGTGTGAGTGGACTTTGGATCAATGTGGTTGGCCTTCTGCTGACCCGGTGGTTGATCCAAAGGGTGCAAACGGCAAGCCCGTTTCGAGAATCCTTCGCGGTGGCGGATACGCATCGAAATGGGATAGATTTTGTCGGGCCGCAGCTCGTCGTCAAATGGCGCAGGATGCGAAGTCAGATGGTGGGTTTGGTGGTATTATCGGCGGAATCAGGCTTTGTTGTCCGATAACCATATCTGTGGAGTAATTGATGTTTGTCGCATTTCTGGTAGCGTCGGCCCTTTCGGTGATACCGGCGGTTAGGTCGGAAAGGATTACTTCTGCTACTCTACCACCGGAAGGGTACCGTATCCGCATTGATCCCGCTGGGGTTTCGAAGATTGAAGCAAATGATGACACCGGTCGGTTTTATGCGAAGCAGACGCTTGCGCAGTTGCCGAAATCTCTGAGGTCATGCGAGATCGAGGACTGGCCGACGTTGCGACATCGAGGGGTTCACCTTGATGAATCCCGCCATTTTTTCGGCAAGGAGGCGGTTAAGCGCTTCCTTGACCGAATGGCGCAGTTCAAGCTTAATGTGTTCCATTGGCATCTGATGGATTCGCAAGGCAACCGATTTCCGATAAAAAAATATCCTCGCATGAATTCTGTCGGTGCTACGCGTTGGCGCCCAAATACACGATTGAAAGATTCTGAATTCGGGGCTTACGGTCCGTTTGGGTATTCCCACGCAGATATAGCTGAAATTCGGGCGTATGCAAAGGAACGGCATATTCGCATCATTCCGGAAATTGAGATGCCGGGCCATTCGGAAGAGGTGATTCTCGCATATCCTGCCTTTGCCTGCGGAACGGCTGAGGATATTGTTATTGCCCATGCACCGGAAAGACAGAGGAAAGGGATTCAGCCGATCAGCGCTTCGGCGGTATGCCTCGGAAATGACGATGTGCTGAAGTTTTTTGAGGATGTCATTGATGAGGTTTGCGACCTGTTTCCAGATTCAGATGTCATCCATATCGGTGGGGACGAGTGTTCGCGCACCTCCAACGGTCATGCTGGGGGTCTTCGCGCCATATTCTTCCAGCACCATTTTGAGCATAAACA
>JAFXEA010000619.1 GCA_017521065.1 Kiritimatiellia bacterium
ATGGCAAGCGGTGACATAGGTACGGATACGCTTGTCTACAGTTGGCTTGGCGGAGATGCAGCCAGAGTGTCGGCGAAGGCGAAGCGGGAGGTCGTGATGTGTCCGCACAACTACTGTTATCTCGATAACCACCAAGGGTTATTTGAGGATGGTATGGCCTATCCGTGGTGGTGCGATTGGCAAAAGGTTCAGCCCTTGACGCTCAAGTGGGTCTACTCCTTTGATCCGTTCCGGGGATTGTCAGTTGAGGACCGTAAATATGTTGTCGGTGCGCAGGCAAACAATTGGACTGAGTTTACGGAAACCGAAAAGGAACTACAATGGAAAATGTGGCCGAGAGTGATTGCGCTTGCCGAGGTCTTCTGGTCCGGACCTCGCGCACGTACGTTTTCAGATTTCGTCAGGCGTGTCAAGCCTGTGCGTGAACGGTTGGTGGCTGAAGGCGTTAATGCTGCGCCGGTGGCCTATGACGAAGTGTCGTTCCGTTCGCTCAAGGAGTTCAATCCTGCATGGAAAAGCACTGAGCTAGGAGAGTCTTATTCATATACGCTACCCACGGCAGCGCTTCTCGGTAATGGATCGCTGGGTGTGGTCAATGGTGAAACCGAAAAAGGCAAGCGTTTTGTGCTTACGCGAGGCGATCTCAAAAGCTGCGGAAGTTTTAAATATGGCAATTGGACACATCGAGGCGCCGATCCCAAGAACGAGATGATGGCGATCTCCTTTGCTGATTTCGAGATCGAGCCGCTGCGTGGAAAGATAGAGTACACTGATGAACTCGATATCGCCACGGCAACGCTGTGTACAGAGGGCGTTTTCGGAGATGCAGGAGTCAAGTTGCATTCATGGGTGTCGGCGGACGAGGATGTGTTTGTCGTCGAAGGTGTTGCAGACCGCGATGTTGCATGGAAGCTCAAACTGTCGTGCCATAACGACATCCCAGTTTTTCCGTGTGAATCCGGCGTTACTGATACCGGCATATGGGTGAAACGTTCGACAATAGATTCCACGGTTGGTGTACCGGGATCGTGGACGACGAATGCCGTCGCATCGCTTTCCGCGACAGGAGGTGAAATCGTTGAGTCGGCGCGGGTGGATGCGCGGCGCTCTGAAACATGGATTCGCATAAAGGCCGGGGTACCGTTCCGTATTGTTGTCGGACCTTCGAAGGATTATATCGCAAAAGATTCGTTGGTCAAGAAGTTGCGCGCATCGCATGTTGCTTGGTGGAGGAATTGGTGGGATCGCAGTCGGATCGCGATTGGAGACTATGACCTTGAACGCTATTGGTACGGATCAACGTATCTCATAGGTTCGGGATCGCGTCCTGGAAAGTTCCCCTCAGGTCTTTATTCAATATGGGTGACGAAGGACTGTCCAAACTGGAATAATGATTTTCATCTGAACTACAACTACATATCGGCATATTACGGCGTCTATTCGTCCAACCGCCCAGAGGCAGCCCGTTCTCTGCCAGATCCACTTTTGTCCTATCTGCCACGAGCGATGGAGAACGCTAGAAAGAGGCTACATCTTCTGGATAAGCCCGGACGTGAATATGTGAAGTTGCGTAAGGATTTGGCAAACGGAATCAATGATGCGGCGCTTTTCCCTGTCGGGCTTGCGGGGTTCGGGGTTTCCAGCGAAGGTGACGGACAATACCTTACGCAGAATCTCAACGGTGCATTTTCTGCCGCAGCCATATGTACATACTGGGAATATACGCTGGATGAGGAATATCTCAAATATGTATGGCCGTTGCTGGATAAAGTCGCCAATTTCTATCTTGCTTGGTGTGAAAAAGAATCTCTCAGGAATGGAGGATATCGTTATGTTCTGTTCGATTCAATCCTTGAGAATCGCGGAATGGTCAGGAACTGCGCGATCACACTTGAATGTGTGCGCTATCTTTTCAGGACGTTGGTGTCGGTAGGCCCCGTGTTTGATAGGATAGGCATAAAAGTGCCGTCGGCAAAACTTGCCGCATGGCGAGACATGTCGGAGAATCTCAGCGAACTGCCGCACGGAATCACCGTTTGCCAGGGCGAAAGATTTCATGTGTTCTCGGCGTTTGAAGCGCGAAACGGCTGTGGCTATGGTGGGGCGTCTGAGATTGTGATTCCAGGAGAGGCGTTCACGTTCGATCTTAATGCGGAAAAACGGAGTTGGGCGTACAATATGATGGCGGTGGCGATGACACAGAATCCTAAAACGCTTTTTGGGTGCGTCAATCATCTTCCAAAGATTTATTCGTTCGGTGTGCGTGTGGGCTATCAGCCAGAACCGCTCGTTGCAGCATTCAAGAAATATGAGTTAGAAGAGCGGGGGGCAAAGAATTTTACGGTTCCAGATGGTGCACACGGCTTTGAGAAATGCGGTGCGATAGAGTTTATCAATTCGATGTTGATTCAATGCGACCATGGAATAGTAAAGGTGTTTCCGAATTGGATTGGGATGGATGCAAAGTTTGAAAACCTGCGCGCGAAAGGCTGTTTTCTAGTTTCTGCCGAGATGCGAGATGGTAAGGCAAGGCGTGTTTCAGTTATAAGTGAAAAGGGAGGGCTGTTTCGCCTGGTTAATCCGTTTAAC
>JAFXEA010000620.1 GCA_017521065.1 Kiritimatiellia bacterium
AAAGTACAACGCCGACGGCAATGTAATCGACATTGCCCTGACCACCGTTAAGGTGCAGAACTTTGACAACACCGTGACGATGATCCCCTCCTCCGCGCTCATCAGCGATTCATTCATCAACTGGCGCTACATGTCGGTATCGAAAGGCCGCCGCATCAAGCGTCCTGTATGGATCAGCGTCATGTCGGTGAAAGAAATCTCACCTGAAACGCGCGAGTCGCTCATCAACCAGGGCCTTCTCAAGCCGGAAGACACCCCCGTATCTAACCTGGCGGCATTCGAGATATGGCTCAGGCGCATGCTCAAGTCCAACGAAAACATTACGCAGGAATTGACATGCATGGTCCGTCAAACCGAAGCCGGCGACACGGGCATCCCGGTCGAGGTCTATGCATTCACAAAGACGCGCGACTGGGTCGAATACGAAAACATCCAGACCGACATCTTCGATCAGATATTCGTGGCCGTACCGAAATTCGGCCTTCAGGTATATCAGCGCACCGGCGACAAGCTGCCTTTGGAAAAATCTGGTAACAGACCCTGAAAAGAGTGCGCCTCCGAAGGGTCTGTCCCCGCGAAAATGCAGTTCGCCGCTTGAACGTTCTGAAACACGGACGCCGCAGTTACGGGATTCATGCCCGGCATCTCCAGTTCGATCACGCCAGATGACGCGAATGTCATCACAGGCTGGGCGACCGCCCAGACCGCGCAAATCATCGCAATTGTCGTCTTCTTGTTGTTCATGATGCTCTCCATTTCTGTTGTCGCCAATCATAAGAACGCAGTCCTTACGAAAGATCTACACACAAATGGGAATGGGTAGCGTTTTGTCGTATTTTCGTTCGTTTTCTCTAATTTCACGAAAGCCACCGTTGACTTTCCGGGGCAGAAATGCTATATTGACTGCACTTTTTGTTAGGGGATGTTATGCCCTGAAGCAAGAGGGAGGAAAGAAAATGGCGACATCTAGCATAACGGCGAACTTCGCCTGCAACGACTCGAAAGCGGCTAACACTTTCGTGGAGTTGATGTTTTCCCCAAATGTCGACTCGTCTTGGATAGCTCGTCAGGGAGATCGAGGAGGTGTCCCATGCCTAAACTGATGGAACGAGAGGAGTGGACATCGGCAAAGGATATGATAGGTTTCGGGAAGCGGTTTCATGCACCTAGACCGACAGAGGAATGGATGAAAGAACTCCGTGAGGGTGAAGTGGAGTAGTCCGCATGCGTGTTTATCTCGACAACTGCTGCTATAACCGTCCGTTTGACCCGCAAACGGATTTGCGCATTCATCTTGAAACCGTTGCAAAGGTGCGAGTGCAGACGCTGATGAAAAGCGGTGCTGTGGAATATGTTTGGAGTGACGCATTGGATTATGAGCTTGGGCAAAGTCCGAATTTTCAAGAGCCGGACATGATTGCGCCATGGAAGAACAATGCCGTTGAAATGGTGCCTGTCGATGATGCTTTGATATGCCGTGGCGAGGAGATAGAACGATATGGGCTAAAGGCAATGGATGCGATTCATGTTGCGTGCGCGGAGGCGGCGTCATGTGACTGGTTTTTGACGACGGATAGAGGAATAACAAAGAAGTTACATGTGCTAGGCGGGATACGAATTGCCAATCCCGTTGATTTTGTAATGGAGGACTAATCATGACAATGATTCCAGACAACCAGCTTCGAGCCGAATGTTTCAACGTTCTTGTTGATCACTTCGGCTATCTTGACACTGAACGGTTTGTCGTTATGATGAGTCGTTCTCCAGAAGATTATACAACGTGGCATCAGCGGCATTTCGACAACGGCGAATCCGTCCGCGAACTTGGCGAGAAGATCAAGAAGTTCATAGCTGCGAAACGCCAAAGCGCGATGGCCTAATACAATCTCAAATCGTGGAAACTGACAGTGAAAGGAACAAGCCCATAAGGTAGGGTCACGCGTGACCGATAAAACGATAAGGCGGCGGAGGCGAAGGAGGCCAACGAAAAATCGAAGAGGCGGATCGCCACATACCTCACGGATGAGGGAGCGAGCGGGCGGTTGACATGGAAGGAATACACCGTGAACCCGAAGGCGAAAGGCGAGGCGACGCTGCTCGTCGTGTTCGGCGGACGGGATTCCGTGAAAGACGGCAGAGGAGAGGCAAAGATTCCCATCGCCATCGAAAAGGCAATCTCCCATGCGAACCTGCTCCCCAAGTCGGGCAGGCTGATCGTCCTTGTGCCGGACATGATGGTCGGGGAGAGCCGCAGAGGGCGCGGCGGGCGCGAGACGCCCGTTTCTGACGGAATGCCGAAACTCGTCCGCTCCCGCATGGAGAAGCACGGCATCAAGGCGGAACGAACATTTGCCACGGGATTCTCAATGGGCGGAGGCCTTGTTTACAATCTCCTGAACGACGATCCTACGCTCTTCGCCCGAGCCCTTGTCGTTGGCGCGTCGGGCAACCCGGATGCGACCAAGGACATCAAGGCCGAGATCCTCGACTACCACGGCGCGGATGACGACTACATCCCAGCCGTCCGCGTCAAGGCGTTCGCCGAAGCCGTCAACGCCAAGACGCCAGGCCGCATGAAGCTCGAGACACTCAACAAGACAGGATACGTTGAATCAGAAACCGCCGCGTACTCGAAAAACGATAGCTGGAAGTGGCTGTTTAGGTGAAGAAATGGTAGAATGTGCGGCATGAAAAAAGAGTTCACGTCGCAGGATCTTGCAGAGGCGTTCGCGGAACACCGCGCCCGCCTCTTGTCGCTTGTCGAAAAGAGGCTGAACCCGATTCTCCTGAAACGCCTTTCGCACGAGGACGTAATGCAGGAGGTCTATCTCGCGGCGGTGAAGCGCCTCACCTACTTCGCGCAGAACGAGGACGTGCCAATCTACTTCAAACTGCGGACGATCCTTCTCCAGACGCTTGCCGACATCGAGCGCAAGAACCTTCAGGCCGCCGGGCGCGATGCCTACAGGGAGGCCGAAGTCGAAGACGACACCACAAGCAAACGTGCGCCCGGCGCGCTCAACTGGGGGCAGTTCGCTGCGGACGTCACCTCTCCGCTTTCGTGCGTAGATCGCAACGAGCGCCATGCGCTCCTTCGCGCCGCCATCGCGGAACTTCCCGAAAACGACCGCGCAATCATCGTCCTTCGCCACTTCGACGGCATGGGCAACACGGAGTGCGCCACCGCGCTTGGGCTGCAGCCGAAGGCGGCGTCCATCCGCTACATCCGCGCCCTTGAACGCCTGCAGCAGATGCTAATGGAGGTCTCATGCTTCAAGCCTAATCCCACTTGGAGGTTCCCCAATTTTTTTGGCGTGAAAAGCGTCGCACCCTTATAAAATAGGGGTGAAGTGGCGATTTTCATTTTGCCGCAAGTGAAAATCAGTCCGCAGGAGCGGGGCGTCGCTTCTGATTTCGAGGCGGAAACGGTTGGTTTGGATGTAGCTGTCATCCCGTGTTCAGCCCGAA
>JAFXEA010000621.1 GCA_017521065.1 Kiritimatiellia bacterium
CCGGTTCTTGAGGTCACGTTCCGCACGAAGGCGGCGGCAGGTGCGATCGCCAAGATCAAGGCGGAGGTTCCGAACGCGGTGGTCGGCGCGGGTACGCTTCTCACGAAGGAGCAGGTGAAGGCGGCAAAGGAAGCCGGCGCGGTGTTTGGTGTTGCTCCTGGTTTCGATCCCGCCATTGTTGCGTACGCGCAGGAGATTGGCCTTCCCATGGTTCCAGGCATCGCAACGGCGTCTGAACTCTCGCAGGCGCTGACCGCCGGTGTGCCGATGGTCAAGTTCTTCCCGGCAGAGGCAGCTGGCGGCGTGAAGATGATTAAGAACCTTCTTGGTGCGTTCCGCTTCACGGGCGTGAAGTTCATGCCCACGGGCGGCGTCAATCCGCAGAACGTCAAGGAATATCTCGCAGTCCCTGAGATCGTTGCATGCGGCGGTACCTGGATTGTCCCGAAAGATGCTCTGGCGGCAAACGATTGGGCTGCCATCGAGAAGCTCGCCGCCGAGGCTGCGGCGATAGCCAAGGCAAGGTAAGGTGAGAATCCTTGTCACAGCAGGGCCGACGCGGGAGTTCATTGATCCCGTAAGGTTCCTGTCAAATCCGTCGTCCGGGCGCATGGGGTTTGCCATCGCCCGGGCTGCGTGTTCGTTGGGGCATGAGGTCGTTCTTGTCGCCGGGCCTGTTGCCCTGAAAACACCTAAGGGGGTGCGCCGCGTGGATGTCGTGTCCGCGAGGGGCATGCTCGCCGCCGTTGAGAAGGAACGGTTCGACTGCTTCATATCGACGGCGGCCGTTGCGGATTGGCGTCCTGCCGAATGCGCCTCAACGAAACTCAAGAAGGGCACTATGGACGGAGTCCTCAAGCTTGTGCGCAACCCTGATGTGATAAAGACCGTCTCCGCGAAGATCCGCTCCATGCGCGGCAAGGTCTCACGCAAGGTTCTCATCGGATTCGCCGCCGAGACCGGCGATCCGACGGCGGAGGCGTCGCGCAAGTGCCGCGAGAAGGGGTTGGATCTTGTTGTAGCCAATGACGTGACCGCTGTCGGAAGCGGTTTTGGCGTGAAGACTAACTGCGTTTCGTTCGTATGGCCGGACGGCAGGATTGACAAGTTCCCGCTGATGAGTAAGGATGCCGTCGCCCGCCGCATCGTCCGGGCTGCCGAACGCATAGAGAAGGGGAATTAAAATGAATAGTAATGGTGACGGCTGTTTTCGGTTGAAGCGCAGGGATTTCATAGGTGCTATTGCTGGTACGGCTGTCTGGACTGGAGGAGCCTCGCTGCTTGCAGCAGAACGTTTGGGTCGCCCCAACCTCATTGTGGGCGTTCTCAGTGACATCCACCTCAGCAACGAAGAGGTGCGCAAAAGCAAGTCCTGGACGCGCATTTTCGTGGAGACGCTAAAGTTCTACAAAAAGCGAGGCGTGGATGCCGTCATCATTGCCGGCGACCTGACGAATGGCGGACGCATGTCGGAGATGCGTGTGGTCGCTGATGCGTGGAAGTCCGTGTTCGGCGATTCCGACACGCCGGTGAAGGTGTTCGTCACGGGGAATCACGAGTTCGTATACTACGATAAGAAGAAAAAGGAAGGCGACCTGACGAGTCCGGTGGTGACTGACGGACTTTACGCCGACATCAGACGCAACTGGAAGGAGCTCTTCAACGAAGAGTGGAGCCCCTATTTCATAAAGACGGTAAAAGGCTATTCGTTCGTCGGTGCACATTGGGGCGACCATCTGAACGGCAAGGCGCTAAAGGCTTTCATCGACTCCAATCGCCAGACGCTTGCCGGGGACAGACCCTTCTTTTTCGTTCAGCATGCGCATCCAAAGGATACGTGCTATGGTTCGTGGACATGGGACCAGCGTAACGGAGGCGACGCGTCGAAGATACTTTCCGCTTTCCCGAACGCTGTTGCGTTCTCCGGTCATACCCACTATTCCCTTACGGACGAAAGAAGCGTATGGCAGGGAAGCTTCACCTCCATCGGTACTGCGGCCCTCCGTACGGTGTATCTTCCTTACGGACGCGAGAACAGCGGCACGAAGATCCGCATGCCGTGGATGCGCGGTGGCGCTCAGGGCATGCTTATGACAGTATGGGACGATGAATTCGTGCTTGAACGCTACAGCCTTTCGCGGATGGAGAAGGTGGGTGAGGATTGGGTGGTGCCGGTTCTGCGCAGCGCACACGGCCCGCGTCCCTTCGCATTCGCGGAGCGTTCAAAGCTTGCATGCGCCCCGGAATTCGCCGAAGGTTCCAAGATCGTTCTTTCTGAGACGAAAGGCAAGGATCCTTCCGGCAAGGACGAGGAACAGCTTGTTGTCTCGTTTCCAGCCGCGCGTGACAGTGGAGATTCGCTATCCCGCGTCTATGACTACGAGGTGGCGCTGGAATCTGCGTCCAATCCGGACAGGAAGTGCGTCAAGTTCGTGTACCAGCCGGGAATACTGAACAACGTGAAGCACATGTCGGACACTGCGTCTTGCGTATTTGGCAAATGTGAACTTCCTCCGTCGCCATATAATGTGCGCGTCACGCCAAGAAACTCCTATGAGATGATTGGCAAGCCTATCTTTCTGAATGGCCAGAACTGATGGATGCGCTACTTTCAAAGGCGGTCGCAACTCCTCGTGCACTTTCGCGCGAAGAGCTTGTCCGTCTTCTGGAATGGCCCGATGTGCAGGAGCTGTTCGCCGCCGCATACGAGGTTAAGCGCCGCGAGGTCGGATGCGTTGTCGCTTTGCGTGGTCTTGTGGAGTGCGGGAACGTCTGTGCGAAGGACTGTCTCTATTGCGGGATACGCAAAGGCAATCAGAATGTCCGGCGCTACCGGATGGAAGCCGATGAGATTGTGCGTCGTGCGGAGGTTGCACGAGATGCCGGATACGGCAACGTCGTTCTCCAGTCCGGCGAGATTGAGAGTGAAGAGAATACAGCCTTTATTGAGAGCGTGCTTGTCGGAATACATGAACGGTGCGGAGAAAATTTCGGTGTTACGCTCAGCTTGGGCGAACAGACGGACGGAACATACCGCAGATGGCGCGAGGCTGGCGCACACCGCTATCTTTTGAGGATCGAGACCTCCAATCCGCAGCTGTATGCGAGACTCCACCCTGATGGACATTCCTGGTCTCGCCGAAGGGAGTGTCTGCATTCTCTGCGCAGGAACGGATATCAGGTCGGCAGCGGCGTAATGTGCGGTTTACCGTGGCAGACGGTTCAGGATCTGGCGGCGGACATCGAATTCTTCGCCGCAGAGGATCTGGACATGATAGGCATGGGTCCATACATCCCTCACCGCGATACGCCGCTTGGTGCCGATGCCGAATGGACACGGCAGGTCGCGGCGGAGCGTCTTGAGCTTGGACTCCGCATGATAGCCGTTACGCGACTTCATCTCCATGACGTGAACATCGCCGCCTCCACAGCGCTTCAGGCGCTGGCGCCGGACGGACGCGAAAGGGGACTGCTTGCCGGTGCGAACGTCATCATGCCGAATGTTACGGACGTCAAATACCGTTCCGGCTACCGTCTATACGAGGGCAAACCGGTGGATGATGAGAATTCGTTCGGATCGAGGGATGCTTTGGAGCGCAGCATATCGGCGATAGGCGAGGGGATCGTCTGGAACGGACGCGGTGATTCGCCGCACTGGAGGGGCAGATGAAGATTGCGGTTGGACTTTCCGGGGGGGTGGATTCCTCCGTTGTGGCGCTGATGCTCAAGGAGGCGGGACATGATGTCGTTGGCATCACGATGCGCCTTTGGCGTGAGGGCCGCTATCGCGGCGGCGACCGTGCGGCGTGTTTCGGTCCGAACGAGGAGAATAGCATAGCCCAGGCAGCAGATTTCGCGAAGACGATAGGAATTGAACACAGG
>JAFXEA010000622.1 GCA_017521065.1 Kiritimatiellia bacterium
CAGCGCCTGTGCGTATTCAGGAGCATACCCGACCGGATATGGACGCGTCGGCGCATCATGGAATGGTCAGGCGCCAGTCTTTGGCACACGGAATTACGCCAGAGGCATTACGCACTTTCATCATACCGGTACGGGTTGGATCCATCGGTTCTACAATTATTTCATGTTCACGCCATATTCTGAAGGGGCAGACATTTCCGACCGTTCGCGTCTGGACGACGAGGAAGCGCAGCCAGGACGCTATTCGGCGACACTCACGGATTATGGTGCGTCGCTTGAATTGACGGTTGACCGCTATGCCGCCTGCCATCGTTACCGGTTCAGCAAGGGGCGCGGATGCCTGCGTGTTGATCTTCGGCAAGGAGGACTACGCAAGGAGTTTGTCGAGGGGATATGTCCCGGTTACCGGAAGGAGCTACCTTCGAAGTGCGAAGTACGAGAGGACGGTGCCGGTTGTTGGCGAGGACGTGTCCGCTTCCATGGCGTAGACATCTTTTTTGCGGTCTGCGTACGGGGTGTGGTGTCATCCTCTGCATGCGGAGACGGATGCATAGACATAGCGTTCAATGACAGTAAGGCGGAGGCGTTCGCAGGATTTTCACTGACTGGAGAAGGTGAAGCCGTTGCCCGTGCCAGAGCTGCCGCTGAAGAGGGGTTCGACAGTGTGTTCTCCAAGACGCGTACGGCGTGGGTGGACAGGATCGGTCGCTTGCATGCTGAATTTGCGGAAGTCGGAGCTAAAAAGCTTTTTTATTCGACGTTGTACCATTCTCTGCTCAAACCTGCCGAATGTGGGCGCGGATATATAGATTTCTCGACATTTTGGGATGTGTACCGAACGGGATTGCCGCTGATCCTGTCTTTGGATCAACATGCGGGGCGCGGCATCTGCGAACATATAATGTCCGTTGTCGAACGCAGAGGTTTTTCGCCAATCTGTCAGATCATGGACGACGTGGTTGTTCACAAGGATATGCAGGCGACGGCCTTGCCGGTATATACGTTGACAGATGCATTCTTCCGTAGTGTTTTGACGAAAGCCGACTATCCTCGGTTGAAGGCGACATTCGCGCGCGAGTTCGCACATGCTGACATTTCAGGGATGTCTCCCACTCATGCATTGGACCTTTCGGGTGCTTACGGTGCGGCAGCGTTCGTCGCTGAGGCATGCGGCGATGCAACCTATGCTAAAGAACTGCGCGGAAAGTCGTCTGTTTGGAGACAGGCATATGACGGCAGGACCGGGTTGTTACATGAAAAAGCCAAGTATTACGAAGGCAATCACCGCAATTATTCGTTCCGACCCCATCCAGGAATGTCGGAACGCATGGCTCTTTCCGGTGGAACTGACGGATATCTGGCGCAGCTTGATGATTTCTTCAGGTGGGGGTGTGATTTTCCGGGATGGAATCCTGCGAATGACCGCACGTTCCGGCCAGGATATTTTGAAGGGCTTAACAATGAATCCGACATGGATACGCCATATGCCTACATATGGTGTGGACGGCCAGACCGTACTGCGGCGATTGTCGACCTGATCCGCCGTTGCCGCTTCAAGAACGGTCCAGGAGGATGCCCAGGCAACAATGATTCCGGCGGTACGAGTTCGTGGTATGTATGGAATTGCCTTGGAATATATCCTCTTACAGGTACACCATACTATCTGCTCGGTACTCCGTCAATCGATTCTGCAGAGGTGTTTTTTTCGCGTGGCAAACTGAAGATATCAGTGGAGCGGGAGAGTCCGAAATCGATTTATCCGTCCGGATATTCTTTCAACGGGGAAAAACTACATATGCCGTATCTGGAGGTCGAAAAGATCGAAGGAGGCGGCGAGCTGAAGTTTTGTCTAGCGGACAACCCTTCCGTCGGCGTTTTCTTGACTCCCGACTGGCTATGAGATGCTGAATTAGATTTGAAAAATTGATCGAAGGAAGGCACCAGCAAAGCCACCATACTGGGAGAACGGGCATCCTGCCCGTTCAAGATATCAACGGGCGAGACGCCCGTTCTCCCAGTTAAGGAAAGCGCCCAGTCTGTCTAATAGAAAAGATACCCTGTAGATAGTTCGGTGGTTTGAATATAGGAGGTTTTGCAAGTGCCACTAGGAATTATGATATAATTCACAGATGTTTTCAAACACAATCAAAGG
Source organism: Kiritimatiellia bacterium (assembly GCA_017521065.1). GTDB lineage: Bacteria > Verrucomicrobiota > Kiritimatiellia > RFP12 > UBA1067 > UBA1731. Next base: position 2,153 of record JAFXEA010000622.1, read on the forward strand.
AGATAACAGATGGCGGATTGCTGCATTTTTGCAGGACAGGGCGCACAGGTGCCCGGTATGGGCAAGGACTTTGCTGAGTCCGATTCAACGCTCATGGATCTTTTTGACAAGGCCAATGCCGTTCTTGGATTCGACCTCAAGAAGATATGCTTTGAAGGACCGGCTGAAGAGCTGACCAAATCCAATGTTTGCCAGCCTGCTATTTTCGTCACGAGTTACGCGGCTTTTCTTGCGTTCCAGAAGCGCAGTTCCGTTTCGTTTGCTGCTGCTGCTGGCCTTTCTCTCGGTGAATGGGGTGCGCTCTGCGCGGCTGGTGTTCTCGATTTCGATTCCACGCTCAAGGTTCTTGAGGCCCGTGGACGCTTCATGCAGGAGGCTTGCGAGGCGGCGCCTTCGGGCATGATTGCGATTGTCGGCGCTTCGCTGGATCAGCTGTCCGAGCTCTGCGCCAAGACCGGATGCACTGTCGCAAACATCAATTCGTCTGCGCAGCAGGTGCTTTCAGGCTCCAAGGATGAGATTGCCGCGGCTGCAACGGTTGCGAAGGAGCTTGGCATCAAGCGCGCACTCCCGCTTGCGACTGCAGGGGCGTTCCATTCGAAGTTCATGCAGCCAGCGCGCGAAAAGCTCGCCCCTGTCCTGGATGGCATCACCTTCAGCGCACCGAAAATCCCGGTACTTTCGAATGTTACGGGCAAGCCGCATGACAGCGATCCGTCCGCAATCAAGGCTCTCATGCTTGAACAGGTGACGGGTACCACCAACTGGGCGGCAGATGTCGAGGCGGCGAAGGCCCTTGGATGCACACGTTTTGTTGAGTTCGGACCCGGCAAGGTGCTTTCCGGTCTCATCAAGAAGATCGATGCAGCCCTCACCACGGCGAATGTTTCCGATCTCGCTTCTCTCGATGCGACGCTTGCTGC
>JAFXEA010000623.1 GCA_017521065.1 Kiritimatiellia bacterium
AGATTAAGCTTTCTGAAATGCGGCAGATACCATTTAACGACAACCGGTGCCAATATCAGAATGCCGAAGGAAATGACCAAATACCGCATGTCCCCGGAGAAACTCATTGCCGGAACAGAGATGAACGTTATGGAAGAGAACATCGTTGCATATATCGACATCGACACCGCCCACCACGGAAGCTTTCCGCCCGCACGAAAATACGCATCGCTCGAACTGTTCCGGCGCATGAACCAAAACCCCATACCCGCCATCGCAAGCAGATATACAACCATCACGAGAAGATCTACAAAGTGCATATCGTCCTACACCCACCTATGAAACTATCGTATCAAAATGGCAAACTGCCTTGGCACCACCGACAAACATGCCGTCATTACTGAATCACCTGCACTCAAGGTTACTTTCCATACACCTTTCTCAGCAGGAGTGAAAGGAACTACACCAGACCCTTCGTGCTGTTCCTCTGTAACAACGCCAGAAGGCGATTCAATCTTCAACGTAGATGGAGCTGTAGAATTTCCTATCCACGCATCTCCGGAATATGCAACAGCTAACGCATCTCGTAGTTTTATCCGTCTATCAGGGCCAGGGCGCACAGTTTCCATCACAGAAGCAACGGCCCGCCCCGAATACAGTTCCCCATCAATCGCAGGGACAATCCTATACAGGTCTCCGTCTTCTGCCATCACCGCATATCCCTGCGGGGAGGTCGAAGCGCCAACGCTCACCGCAGGTCCGCATAGAGCAAACAGCATACCGTCCGAAAGCGTACCGGCATCAACCAAATCGGAAATTTCTTCGTTATCCATGATCTTCACCGGATCGATTTCTGTACCGGCACCTTGCGTACCGAAATCCGAATACCTTACGGAAAATACCGCTATCCCCGAATTGGAATTAGTCAACACATATATTCCGCCAGCATCCGGAATCCATGCCGCGACACCTGAACCCGAAGGATTCTCCACAAGCGGAGAAACCGATCCTTCTGGCGAAACAACTGATACGGTCTCCCCTTCCCGATATGTCACTGCCGCGCCATCATTTGCCGACAAAACGGCATACGGAGAACCAGAGGTATCGATTGCCGCAACAACATTTGTCGAAGTATTCAACGGCTCATCGGCATTAAGCACCAACGAGATACCGGATACAAGCCAAAGAAAATGCCTTATTCCCATAGTTTCGCCCTCCTTCGGATTAAAGCTACGGTTCCTTGACTAGAGCAACACGGAAGCCTATCGATTTACTGCCAGAGACACCTCCATGTATGCCATTGCGATATGATATCATACATAATCTATGATGATTTTTTGTTGATTCCCCCTCTTCCCATGACGCACCGCCTCTTGCCCATACTCTTACGCCATTTCCGATACTTGGTGTCCACGGATCCTGCTTGTTTGCCATATTTGCGCTTGCAGGTTCTGTACCTTCTCCTGCAGGGATATAGCCATCGAGTGTATATTCCCACATATTCCCAGAGGTATCGTAAAGACCCCAGTCATTAGGCTTCATCGAACCAACAGCACGCGAACTGCCTTGTGCATTCCCATAATAAACTATGTAGTCATAATCGATGCTGTCACCCCACGAATACGCAGTTGTCACTCCTGCTCTTGCGGCGATTTCAAACATCACCTCGGTAGGGAAATCGAAATTCAGTCCCGTAAGGGCATTGAACCTTGGGAAAAATCCTCCGCTTGCATTCGCGACAACAGGATCTCTTGGCTTTGCATTGCTCATGCCACGCAACGTGATCCACGCAACTTGTTCGACAGGACGATGTTCAACGATATCACCCTCTATTTCCTTCGTATTTCCCGAAGGGTTTTTCCCCATTATTTTTTGATATTGAGCCTGTGTTATCATGAAGATGCCGATATAATAGTCACGATCTGTAGTCCATGTTCTAGCCGAGTTAGCGGAGGAATAGTTGGCATCATCACCAGTCGGATAAGTGCCGCCAGCCGCGACCTTGCGCAAAACTACCTTGTCCGTCTTGTACAACGCTGTGTTGTATCGCTGATTGGACGCTTCCTGCGTAGCAAGAAGCCCCTCGTATGTACATGTTCTAGAGTCGAGATCCACAACCATGTAATCATCACCACTCGGCGCATCATGCGTATAGATGGAAGCTGACGTTGTAAATGTGGTAGCCTTTATTCCAGCTGGGGCTGTCCATGTGACAGTGTGCGTTCCCGTGTTGGCGCTTGCACCAACATCAGTCGTTCCATCTATTGTATGAACCTGACCATTTATTTTAATTGTGAAAACAAGTCTATAGTACGTTCCGTTGGCAAGATCCTGACCATCCGTAATCGTATAGGTTATATCTACTTTGTTGTTCCACGGCCAACGCTGAGCAACCTTGTCTATTTCCACACACGGAATGGCGTTGACCGACTGCAAAAAAGCAATGCCGCAAGTCAAAGCCGCCAAAGACTTCACAGTTTTCATAGAATAGTCTCCTTTCGTACTGGATTAATCAGTTGTCTGACAATGAGTCAAGTTCATACACATGAACCGCAAATGGTGCAAAATCATCAATCAACAGCCCCTCTACGCAACGAAGTTCACGATTTTCTCGCATAACTGTCGCTCTTGAGCCAACATCTCCAATATGGAAAAGCACTCGCACCGACTTATCAGTGGCGTTTACCGCCATGAGATACGCTTTGCCGCCGACCCGCTTCAGAAGGCACGTGACCGATGGATTCCCGTAGATATCCTTCTTGGGTCCGTCAAAGATATCCACCCTCGGCTGTCGACCCTTGCGCGCAACTAGGGCTGGTTTGAGTTCCTTTACCCAATTGCAAACTTCGCTCACAGTATTCCAGCGTTCCTCGGAAGACGTTATCCCCTGATTGAACTGATCATCCTTAGCACGATACATTCCTCCATATGTGTAATACACCACACCATGCGCCCCGTGGATTATGCTGGCAAAAGTCGTGGCCAAAAGTTCCGTGCGGTTCGGGAAACGTCTCCATTTCGTCCACCCCTTAAACGCCTGAAGTATCGGGAGACAGCACTTGACTTCACCGTTTCCGTATTTCGCCAAATCGCTTTTCACGCGCTTCATGTCACGGATTGTCAACGCTACATACGACCTATCTGTGTCGTGGTCTTTCGGAAGATCCTCAGTATCCCAGCGTATAGAGTAAATCTCTGGCATAAAGATGTCTGTTGCATGGATGTAGTCAACATAGCGCGAATAGGGATTGAACGACGACATGAAGTCTGCCTGACACGAGAGCCTGAACGGATCGGAAGCTTTGCATTCGAAATTCCGGCGATAGATAGTCTCAGGAGTCCACCATGTGGCAGTATCGTCTCCAAGATACCATGTCAGAATCGCAGGAGAGAATCGACCCTCATTTAGAAATCTCCCATCTGGACTGCGGAATGCAACCCACAGCTTAAAACCATGTTTGTGGGCAGCAGCAAAGAACTTGCCGTCATATGCATTTCTGTAGGTATGGGCAAAATCAAAACCTGCCTTCGCCAGATAACGGAACGCCGTATCATAGCTATGTCCGTTGAATTCACGCTCCATCACACCGAATATGCCTATCGGGAAATAAGGCTCTCCATCTAGCTGAATGAACCCATCGTCCCGAAGCGTCGCCTTCTGAATACCTTTCATTCTGTCTTTCGGAAATGCTGCGGCCTTTTTCCTAACGTCGCGGCCAATTCCTGAATAATCAGAGGTTTTGCCTCTTTTCACCACTCTTCCCCATGGTTTATCCACGGATCCGCATGAGAATGAAATCGCGAACTTACGAAACTCAATGCTTGAACCAACATTCAGATCGGGAAAATCCTGACCTACGCGAAATCTGCCATATGCAGCTCCTTTCGGCACCGGACCAACAATCTCAATCTCCGAAAAATCGCCGTAAGGAACGAATGCAAGGAATGGAGCGGTTTCAATCTCCTTTTTTCTGGCATCATACCAAGTGACACGAGCCTCCCATGAAACCTTTGGACTAACCACACCATAATACGTTTCATCGCTACGACCTTCGTAACGGACGGCATATGAGGCAGTGCCTACCGGGACAGAAACCATTGGAGAATCAATTCGCCATGCATTGTCCCTCTTATTGGTGTAGGCATTTGTGAACTTCAATGATTGAGCGCTCATGTCAAACGTCAATCGATTCTCGTAGTTTGTGGCGAACCACCGACTGACATCGGAAAATTCGGGGCAATCATTACGCTTTCCATCTCGGATCCGCCAACGCGTCGCCATCAAACATGGCTTTGTCCCTGGATTTGGCTGCTGATAGTAGACAGTAAGGATATCACCGTTAGCAAGGACACACGACGCCGGATATCCTAGGTCGCCATTATGGCTCTTCGCTAAAGTTATCTCATTCTCAACATCCCACGACTTACCGTTGTCGTCTGAAATGGAGGCGAATTCACCGAAGCCAACGGAGCGTATACGGCGTCCGTACACATTCACAAGCTTGCCATCCGCAAGGCGTATCAGATGCGGAGGAAGGCCAACCATTCCGGTCTTAGTCATCGGACTCCATGTCCTGCCGCCGTCTTTCGACACCGTCTGACGCATGCAGTTGTCGGAGCCATGGTAGCGCACCAACCCCACAAGCGTACCATCAGACAGTTCAACGGCGTACGGTTCGTGGAACATGTGCTTCTTGGAATTTTCGCCGTTCATGTCAGGAATCGACCGGCAGAGCATCTGCCAGGTGCGCCCACCGTCAATCGAACGTTCGGCGGAAATTACAGTATAACCATCCTCTGAACCTCCGACCGGAGAATTGGTGAATGTACGCCCAATCTGGAAAAGCGAACCGTCCATCAAAAGGATAGGACCGTGTGGTGTCTGCCCTATGAGCGTCAGTTTCTCGGGCTTCGACCAGGTTTTTCCGTTGTCCCGGGAACGAATCGCAAAATTTCCGAGAGCTTTCTTACGGTCTGCATCGGTTAACCTGGAATCTACACGCCTATAGTCTGGAAAGGCATCCAGAAGATCGGGATTGCGATAGGCCACCGATGTGAAGTACGTCACAAGGATTTCCCCGTCCGGAAGCTGCACGATGCCAGCATCGCGATCATCTATCGGACCGTCGGCAATTGTTTTCGGTGCCGTCCATGTATTACCTTCATCCGAAGATCGTATCATCTGCACCTTGCCATACGGACATATGTGTCTCCTGCGGTCGCCAGAAAATACAGCAACAATGTCACCGTTTTTCAACCGGCACACGCTCGGCCAGCCAATATATCGGTTGGTCTGTACGCAAATCGGCCGCACCCACTTGATTTCAGCCCGAGCCTGAATCGCAGATGGCATATATCCGGACTCTTTTCCCTGAGCCGCATAAGATGCAACCAATGAACACGTTGCCAAAGCAAAAACAGATATCCTTTTCATGCCCCGCATTATACACCATCTGCATCCAACGCGCAGTACATAAAAATAAATAATAATATTATGTACTAATGACGGCGGGGAGAGACTCCCATGATGCGTCTGAAGGCGGTGGCGAAGTGCTGCGGCGATGAAAAACGGTAGCGCTTTGCTATATCTGCAACAGAGACCGACACATCTTCAAGATCGCGCGCCGCCGCCCTTATGCGGACATCAAGAAGGAAAGCATGAGGAGGAAGACCTGTAGCACGTTTGAAGGCCTCAAAGAAGGCAACGGTCGAAAGCCCGACTTCGCGGGCAAGCGCTTCAATCGAATAGTCACCGACAGGTGCGCTTCGCATCCGTTCAACGACAGCATTGACCTTCGGATTGCACTTACCCTTTTTCACAGCCACAGCCAACGGTGCTTCAATAAGGGACAGCAGAAGCTCAAGCACAGCCGCTTTCATCTTCAGACGGCGGGAAACAGTGCGTCGCCCCTCCGTGTCATAAATCGCAAAAAGACGGGCGAATGCCGTCTTCACGCGCTCCGTCGCAGGAAACAGACGCATGGGGAAATGCGTCAGCGCATTGACTATCCATCTGCTTTCCGCCTGCGGCAAATCAAGGACTGCTTCGCCATTCCGAGGGATCTGGAAGAGTATCCGGCATAGCATAAGCCCCTTGGGATTGTTCCGCATACGATGCGGCTCATCTTGCTGTGAAACAAAAACCGTCCCTGGCAGAAAAGGATACTCCATTCCGAACGATTCGAACATCAAATTGCCCCGAAGACACAACGATATCTCAACACAATCTGGATGGATATGCTCATCGGTTCCGGTGCGAACCGACTGGAAATTGCTCATCCCCAGCACAGGAATGCATGAAATCCCGTCCGGACGCAGATCAAGCGTCCGCCTTTCTGTCCCGTCAACGTAAACGTTTGGATCTACCGATATCCCCATAACAGACAGTCAGCTATATCATCAATCATCGGTCGCACGTTCAACAACCGAACTCAATGATTGAATTTCAAATTACAGTTTTTGACGACTACTTCTTGTGCGCTTCATAATGCTTCTTTACCGTCATCGCCGCGAGCTTTGCCCTTCTGGTGGAATCGAAAAGACCCGCCATGTTGAATGCCATAGGCTTCGTGCGGATATCGGAGCCGCCACGGAAATACGTACGGGAATCGCAGAACTGCCACACCGTGAAACCAGCCATCTCAGGGGATGACAGCACCGCCTTCAACCAATGGTCGAGATATTCGCTCTGGAACTCCTCGCTCCACTGCGCATGCATCGGGTCGTGATAGCCATAGATGGAGTAAACACCGGTCTCACCGACGATGATCGGTTTGTCCTCGCCGTAGCGTTTGCGCATGTAGGAGATGGAAAGCGCAAGATCGTTCGTGATTACATTGTGCAGAGATTCTGGCGTAAGCGCCGTTCCGCGGTTGCCGTGCCACGCAGGATAGCGGTTGATCGTGATGAAGTCGGTATTGTCGTTGCTGATGTCCTTCAGGGCATGGCAGCAGGCATAGGTGACAAGGCGTCCCGTATCTTCAGCGCGGATCGCCGCAATCAGCTTGTCGGCGAGAACCTTCCCCTTCTTTGTGAACGAATGGAACTCGTTCATGAAGCCGGAAATGACAACAGACGGGTGATTGATGGACTGGCGCACGGTAAGAGACGTCTGCTCAATCTGCCTGCGCATGAATTCCGGATCGTCCAGTTCGGCGTTGTTCCCCCAGCCGAGAGACTCCTCCCACACCATAAGCCCCATCTCGTCGCACAGATCGAGGAACTCATCCGACTGCGGATAGTGCGAACCGCGCACGTAGTTGCAGCCGATGGACTTCATAAGCTCGATATCGCGATACATGACCTTCCTGTCGGTGGCATAGCCGAACTCGGGGTGGGATTCGTGACGGTTCACGCCAAGAAGGCATATCTCCTTGCCGTTCAGGTAGAACTTCTTGCCGCGAGCCTTGATCTCACGGATGCCAAAACGGACAGTGGCGGAACCGAAGTCCTTGGTCTTCACGGAAACCGTGTGCAGGTTCGGCGATTCACAGCTCCACAGGCGGAATGACGGAACCTCGACAAGCGCACGGCCATCCTTGAACACGATCAGCGTGGGAATGCTCATGATGCCGAAGGCTTCCGCCAGCGCTTCCTGATCGTCGATATTGAC
>JAFXEA010000057.1 GCA_017521065.1 Kiritimatiellia bacterium
CGCGGAGGAGATATATGCTCACGTTCGTGATTTTCTCGTGAAGCGGATTCCCGATCTTGAGGAACTTCAGGCGTTTTTCGCTCCGTCCGGGACGGAGCGGTAATATCAAGGAGGTGCATATGGCAACACGTTCGGCAAAAAAGAAAGACGGAGTCAAGAAACCTCGGATATTGATTGTCACTCCGGAGATCACATATCTTCCGGAAGGCATGGGCAACCTTGCCGGACAGATGAGCGCAAAGGCCGGCGGCATGGCGGATGTGTCTGCGTCGCTCGTGGCGGCGCTTTTCGATCTTGGCGCGGATGTCCATGTGGCGCTGCCTCACTACAGGCGGATGTTCCATGAGGAGACGGCCAAGCTCGTCGCTGAGGAGCTGCGCGTGTACAAGAGCCGAATGCCGAACGAACGCATCCATCTTGCGGAGGACCGCTGCTTCTACTACCGCGACCATGTGTACTCCAGGGGCGACGGCAACGCCAAGCTTTCCCTTGCGTTCCAGCGTGAGGTGATAAACAACATAATGAACACCGTCCAGCCGGATCTCATCCACTGCAACGACTGGATGACGGGGCTGATCCCGGCTGCGGCAAGACGCGAAGGCATCCCCTGTCTCTTCACCGTGCACAACATCCATACGCACAAGATGACGCTTTCGCAGGTGGAGGATGCCGGAATAGACGCGGCGGAGTTTTGGAACAACCTGTATTTCTCCCGTCCTCCCTACAACTACGAGGAGTCGCGGGATGTAAACCCCATCGACCTTCAGGCATCGGGCATCTTTGCCGCCCACTACATAAACACAGTGTCCCCGACCTTCCTTCAGGAGGTGGTGAACGGCTGGCACGATTTCATCCCGGATTCCATACGCGGCGAGATCCGCAACAAGTTCCATGCGGGGTGCGCGGCGGGAATCCTGAATTCGCCCGATCCCACGGACAATCCGGCTACGGACGACAAGATTCCGTACCGTTACGGACCGGAGGATCACGCAGAGGCGAAGCGCAAGAACAAGCTTGCCCTTCAGCACGCTCTCGGGCTCGAGGAGAATCCCGACGTGCCGATATTCTTCTGGCCGTCGCGGCTTGACCCTGTGCAGAAGGGGCCTCAGCTCCTCGCCGACATCGCATACCGTTTCCTCAGCAAATACTGGAAAGAGGGAGCGCAGATCGCAATCATCGCGAATGGCGCATTCCAGCAGCCGTTCTGGGATATCCGCTCCTTCCATGGGATACAGGGACGTCTCGGTGTCGCGAACTTCGACGGACGGCTTTCGCAGCTTGGTTTTGCCGGATCTGATTTCATGGTCATGCCGTCGCTTTTCGAGCCGTGCGGACTCCCTCAGATGCAGGCTCCCATCTATGGCTCTCTTGCGATTGCGCACAACACCGGTGGTCTGCATGATACTGTCGAGATGCTTGATGTCACGAACCATCATGGCAACGGCTTTGTGTTCGACTACTACAACTCCGAAGGGCTCTTCTGGGCGATGGATCAGGCGATGGAGTTCTGGAGGCAACCAAGTGACGTGCGCGAAAGGGAGATTTCCCGCATCATGACGGAATCGCTCAAGCGGTTCAACCATGAGGCCTGCGCCCAGCAGTACATCGAACTCTACGAAAAGATGCTCAACCGTCCGCTCGTAAAGCGCTTCGTCTGATTTGAGGGTTTTTCAGATGGCGTTGCTTGAAGTCGAGAATGTTTCGAAGGAATACCGGATTCCGGGACAGCCCCCGATCAAGGTTCTTGACGGCGTATCCTTTTGCGTGGATGCGGGCGAGCGAGTCGCCATAACAGGACGCAGCGGGGCGGGCAAGACGACTCTCCTTAACATTCTTGGCGGACTGGACCGTCCTACGTCCGGAAAGGTTAAGTGCACTAAGGATGTCGGATTCGTGTTCCAGAGCTTCCGCCTAATGCCGGAGCTGACGGTGCTTGAGAACGTGCTTCTCCCTTCCATGGCCGGTGTTGAGGGCTCGCGCGTGGCGAAGGCTCCGGAACGTGCGAAGATGCTTCTCGAGAAGGTCGGGCTTGCAGATCGTGCGGAACATCTCCCGGCGGAGCTTTCCGGCGGCGAGCAGCAGCGCGTCGCGCTTGCCCGTGCGCTCATGTGCGAACCTGAGATCATTTTCGCCGACGAGCCTACCGGCAACCTCGATGCGATGACAGGCGCCGATATTCTCGATCTTCTCATGGGCTTCGGCGGCAAGCCGTTCGCGCTTGTGATGGTCACCCATTCGGCCGAAGCCGCATCGCGCTGCGACCGCACCCTCCATCTTGATGCAGGATGTATCGCTTCTGACTGAAGGCGGCTCTTCTTGTCTGAGGTGATTTCCATTACTCTCTCAGTCATTTGACCGTGCTTTTCAGGCGGGTGCCTGTTTGTGGCAATTCTGTCCATAAAGTTTGGCTGCTGTAAAGAGGTGCTTGCAAAGAACCTGCCAATTGGCCTGAAGGTTAGTGGGTGAATGGAGGAGTTAGGAGTGTGCTCCGCGCTAGAATTTGAGTAGTGGGATGAGTGAGACATGTGGGACAGGTATGACTGATGATTGCTTGAATTTAGCAGGTGGGGCAGGCGAGGATCTTGCAATGTTAAATTCTGCGAATTGCTCGGATTTATTCTCCTGCGCGTCCCACCTGTCCTACACGTCCCATTCTCCATTCTCAACTCTTCACTCATAACTAACCAAAGGCAAAACCTTTTATTCGCCGTGGCACATTGCACGGTTGAAAGGATGAGCCGGATGATCCTACAAGGGACCGTGGCGCGTGGTGCGCTAATTGATTGTCAATTAGTGCGATAAATTTGATATAATATGAAACATAAAAAGAAAGGAGAAGGCAATGTCGGATAAAAAGAAAGTCTATGTCGAGACGAGCGTTATCAGTAACCTGACGGCGCGGCCTTCTTCTCGTGTTGTTGAAGCTGGCAGACAGATAGCCACGATAGAATGGTGGGAGCGGGCAACGCAGGAGTATGAATTGTATGGGTCATTCGTTGTTGAACGTGAGGCTGCAAGAGGTGATGCGGAGGCTGCTTCGCGACGGTTGGAAAAACTTCGGGACTTGAAGTCTGCGGTGTTTGATGATCGTGCAATTATTTTGGCAGAAGCATTGCTTTCAGATACCGCAGTTCCGAGAAATTCCTATGATGACGCTTTGCATATTGCGACTGCGGCAATCAATGAAATGGACTTTTTGGTGACATGGAACTGTAAGCATATAGCTAATGCAGTAACTCGACCAGTTATTCGAAAGGCCTGTGAACGGTTGGGATATGTATGTCCTGAAATCTGTACGCCAGACGAACTTTAATGAAGGGAGGCTTTTATGGAAAAAGAATCTATAATGGAAGAATTGTGGAGAATAAAGGAAGAGATAGCATCGCAGTATGATTCTTTCAAGGAATATGCTGCCGATATGTTGCGTTTGCAAGCGGCTGCTCATCCTGAGTTAGCTACAACTTAAGGAAATTGAATTTAAGCCGATGGAGGGCAAGGGAAGTCGGCTATATCGCTTTGAGAGCGATGAATGATCTTTGATAGAGGCGGGTTTTGCTTGCAGAAAGCCTGCCAAATGGCCTGAAGGTTAGTGGGTGAATGGATGAGTTAGGAGTGTGCTCCGCGCCTGAATTTGAATAGTGGGACGAGTGAGACATGTGGGACAGGTGCGACTGATGATTGCTTGAATTTAGCAGGAGGGGCAGATGAGGATCCGGGCAATGATAAATTCTGCGAATTGTCTGATTTATTGTCCTACTCGTCTCACCTGTCCTACATGTCCCAGTGGGCGAAGCATTCTCCATTCTCAACTCTTCTCTCTTTACTAACCAACAGGCACAACCTTTTATTCGCCGTGGCAGAAAAGCACGGTTGAAAGGAGGAGCCGTGTGATCCTACCCAAGGACCGCGGCGCGTACGCAATCTTGCGTATTTGGCTTTAGTGGAAAACGACCAAATCTTCTATGAATAAAGCTGGATATGTGAGATGCGCTACGTGTGTAATTACACGTGGCGTGTCTTCTATTCGTGTTTTATTCAGGGCGCTTGGTCGTGCCTCCACTAAGACATGGATTTTGAAAGGCACGCCACGTTTCTTTTTTGCGCCGGGCGGGGTGTTGCAAAGGAAAAGGTGCAGAGACAAAAAGGATGTAAGATTTGCCGGTCTGGTCGCCAGTAACGGTAGAAGGAGAGGAAAATGAAGAAACTCGTGTCACAAATTTCATTTGCGTGCGTTACTTGTTAATGGATGCATAAAACAAAAAGGAGTACAAAAATGAGAAGTGTAGTAAAGAATGTAATTTTTACCTTTAACCTTGTCGCTTCAATTGCGGCTCAGGCAATATCTGTCGGCAAAGTGGATTTTGAAAAGAAATCCATAACTGGCGTTGAAGTTGAACTTGCTAGTTCAAAGTCAAATAATGTGTCTGTTTGCGGAGCGCATGTAGGTGGGTTGTGGTCACTTACTCGCAATAACGTTGCAGGGATTCAGGTTGGTGGATTGGCCGCGCTGGCAGAAGAGTGTTCTGGTATTCAGATGGGAGGTTTAGGTTCTGCGTGTTTTAATGAGATGAATGGTGCTCAGATTGGAGGTTGGGGTTCTATATGCGAGAAAGTTAATGGTATTCAGATTGGTTTAGGTTCTGTGTGTTTTAATGAGATGAATGGTGTTCAGATTGGAGGTTTAGTTTCTGCGTGTTTTAATGAGATGAATGGTGTTCAGATTGGTGTTTTTGGGCCTTGTTGTACAAATGAAGTGAATGGTATTCAGATTGGTGGCATTTGTTGTGGCGCAGGAAAGATGAGGGGTGTGCAAATAGCAGGATTGTTTTCTGCAGGTGATAAAATGAGCGGATTGCAGATTGGGGCTGTCAATTACATTGAAAAGGATTTTTCCGGAGTTCAGATCGGTGTATTCAATTACGCCGGAGAGAAAAGTGATAATTGTTTGCAGATCGGCGTTGTTAACTGGTTGTCGGCCAATGAAACGATGAAGATTGTGCCGTTTGTAAATTTCCGATTCTAAAAAAGAGGCTCAGTATGAAATTATCTTGTAGGTGGCCAAGTTATGCCGGTGCGGCGGTGTTGCTAATTTGCTGTGGCTGTCGTTCGTATCGCTATACGGGGCGGATTGTCGGCAAGACTGATTGCACGTCGAATCCGTCGACGGTTGTTGAGGAGCGATATCATATCGGTGCGATAGATGTTCATTCAGATTCATCAAAGTTTTTGAAGCGTTTGGGGATGATAGATTCAGATTCTGTCGTCTCATCGCTTGCGCGCAAAAATCAAAATCTGAGCGGGGCGTCAGGTTCTGCCGAGTCGGTTTTGCTTGAAGTTCATCGTATTGCAGACAGGGAAGAAGGTGCGTTCGGCTCATTTCTCAATCATGTGACACTCGGGCTTCTGCCGTTTTCGAAGGAACGGACATCGGAGTTTTACGTTGCGATTTATCCTTTTGAGAAAAAAGGCATGAAGCCCGTTCGGTTTAAGGCTGAAATGACTCAAGAAGAGCGCTTTACGCCGTTTTTCTTCTGGCCGTTTTTCGGACGAGGAGAGGGAGATGTGTCGCATCGTTATGCTGGGTTTGACGAAAAGCATGAGCGTGTCATCCGTGACAGCTTTGTCGACTTGATCGATGCCGGCATGCAAACTGCGATTCCACGATATGATGCCGTTCGCATCAAGCGCGGACAGTCGCGTGCGGCTGCGACTCAAAAGAGAAATGTATCGGCTCAAACTCAGAAGGCGGTCAGCCGTGCGGCAGATAAGGCGACTGCGGGTCATAAAAAAATGCCAACGTCTGTGTTGCCGAAAGAAAACTCGCTTAGTCCTTCCAATGACAATGAAAAAGTATCGTTGGAGACGATGCTGAAAGATGGATTGATTACCCGCGAAGAATATGAAAGGATGAAGAAATGAAAATTAAAAGGTTGAAGTCGGCGGTTTTTGGCATGGTTTTGCTTGCTTTGGCAGGATGTTTGTCTTATAAGCATGAAGGTTTTCTCGATGCAACAACTTCCGATGTGCCAGTTGGATTATTAAAAGGGTATTCTGTACGAAGATTATCGGTTAATTTCTACAACGATGAAACATTATTTAAACCTGGGAGGTTTCTAGTTAATAAAACCTCAGAAATGAAGTCTATAGTCAATATTGTCTCAGAAATGAATAGAAAAGAAATGGTGCGGATGATGGGGAATAGATATCCTGAAATAATAAAAAATTCTCAAGGAGTTCCGATTGATATCATAATTAAGCTTAAATCTGAAAATTTTAATTTATCTTTAGTGTGGTATTTTGCTACATTAGGGATTTTACCTAGAAGTAGTACTTGCTTTACCGATTGTGAAATAATAGTCTCAACGGATAGATGGCGAGGTAGTCAAAATCTGAGGCTTCGTTCTGAGTCGGCATTGACTGTATACTCTCCGGTGGGAGTGTTCGCGCTTGATGAGCCAGATGAACAGGCTGTTTCAAAAAATAAAGATTGGAGATTTATTCTTATACCTAATTTTAGAAGTCTTACTAAATCTATGCGCACCGTTTTTGCAGAAACCTTGGCCGATACTGTGGTGCATATCATCAAGACGGCTGAATTAAAAGAATTTGAAAACAATAAGAAAGGAAATTGAAAATGAAGACTCTTTTACGTATTTCTCTTTGTGCAGGGGCGGTTTTAGGATGCATGACCGGATGCAATACGCCGCAGATAGTCAACAAGATTGAACGGGTTGAGAAGATTGATCCGACTAAAAAACTGGTGGATGAAGAGACTCGGAAGATCGACGCTGAGGTTGATAAGTTTCTTAAAAACAATGACTGTACATCTGCCCGAAAGTATTTGCTTGATCAGAAGTTGACGGGAGATTCCGGCGCGGATCGTGAATTGGGGAGGGTGCGACTGCAGCTCTTGGTTGAAAAAGTGTTGGATAAGGAATGGACGGGTTTAAAGGCTTTGCTTGAGCAGAAGTATAATTCATTCAAGAATCTTGATTCTGCCGATAAACTTAACGAAGGTATCGCCTATTTTGGCAAGTTGAACGGCAGTCCGATTCAATCTGTTACGTTGCCGCACTGGATGGCTTGCGC
>JAFXEA010000058.1 GCA_017521065.1 Kiritimatiellia bacterium
ACCCTCGCGGGCATCCATTTCCGCCTCGCCCAACACTTCGGAAAACTGCTCAAGGGCGGAGATCATCAGCTCCCAGTCACGGACAAGGGCAATTTCACGTGGATGGACACGAACTATCCTGCGTGCACTCCACGCTGCGGATATCCGGTGGACATCCAGGCTATGTGGATAGCTGCACTGCGCTTCGTTGGCGGCGAATGGAATGCGCTTGCGGACAAGGCTTCGGAAAGCGTAATGCGCTACTTCGCGGGAGAGGGTGGTTTTGCTGACTGTCTCGATGCATGGAACGGCGAACCTGCTGCGCAGGCGACGGCGGATTTCTCGGTGCGTCCCAACCAGCTGCATCTTGTCACACTTGGCGCTGTGACGGATATGGACATGGCGTGCAGGATCGTCGATTCCTGCGAACGTCTGCTTGTGCCGGGCGGCATCAGGTCGCTCGCGGCGGGAGACTCGAAATACTGCGGACGCTATTCCGGCGACGAGGATTCAAGCCGCAAGCCCGCCTACCACAACGGCACGGTATGGGCATGGCCTATGCCGCTCTATGCCGAGGCGGCGGTGAAATGCGGAAGGCTCACTCCGTCGCAGGCCGGATCGCTGCTTGCCGGTGTTCTGGAGAACATCAATACGGAATGTCTGTGCCACGTCTCGGAAATCGCAGACGGCGACGCGCCTCATGCGCAGAAGGGCTGCCGAGCCCAGGCCTGGAGCGTCTCCGAGTTTCTCCGGGTCCTTCTGCTTATTGGAGTACGTACTGACCTTTTTAAAAGTTGATACTGCCCCTTGGCGAAGTGCGTACTGACCTTCGGGCGAATTGGTACTACCCCTTTGTTATGTGCCTACAGCCTCTTTGAGTTGCCTGTACAACCCAATCCATTTGGGAATACGGGAGAATCCGCGAAAGAGTGCAGGGAAATTTCAGGTGAAGGTTTGAGGTGAAGAGGCGGCCTGCCCGTTCTCCCAGTATGGTGGTTTTGCAAGTGCTTCCATAAGGTGAGAGTGGATTGGTTTGAATATGGAATCATGTTTTGTGTTTTGCATTTTCCGACGGCAGAGAGAAACGGGAAGTGGTATAATTTTGGGCGATGAGACTTTATCACGGCAGCAATGTGG
The DNA here is from genome assembly GCA_017521065.1 of Kiritimatiellia bacterium. GTDB lineage: Bacteria > Verrucomicrobiota > Kiritimatiellia > RFP12 > UBA1067 > UBA1731. Next base: position 1,117 of record JAFXEA010000058.1, read on the forward strand.
TTGTTGAAAAACTGGAAGTCAACGCTGGTAGGCGCGCATTAGACTTCGGGGCGGGTTTCTATTTAACTTCCAATCGAGATCAGGCAGTACGTTGGGCACAGGCAGTGACACGTCGCAGACGTAATGGAAACGCGATACTCAATTGTTTCGAATTTGATGAGTCAAAGATTGCTAGCTTGGTGATCCGCCGATTCGACGGCCCGAATTCCGATTGGTTGGATTTTGTAGTTTCAAATCGTGAAGGTCTGTGTGAAGCTCACGGTTTTGATGTTGTCATCGGTCCGGTGGCTAACGATTCAACAATGCCGGTCTTGCATATCGTGTATGGAATGTGACAAAGCCTTCTATTCCGCTTGCTGCATATCAAAATCACCTTTTTAAGTTTTTCGGCGTAGATGTAGGACTGCTTGCGGTGCAGTCTTTATTGCCGGCAAAAGCTCTTCTTGAAGGGAATAGGCTTTTTACCGAATTCAAGGGATCGTTGACTGAACAGTATGTGCAGCAGGAGTTGAGGGCATCGTGTGGGATGTGTCCATATTATCGGTCAAAGGCAAATTCCAGGGCGGAGATTGATTTACTTGTGGAGAGTGAAGATGATATTGTTCCGATAGAGGTAAAGGCGGAGCGCAATGTCAAAGCCAAGAGTCTTTCTGTGTTCAAGGCGGCATTCGCGCCGCGTCTTTCCGAAAGAACTTCCCTCTCTGCCTATTCCAAGTCAAACGGACTCATGGATATTCCGCTCTATGCAATATCAACTTTGAAGAATTAAATATCTTTATAATGCCATTGTAGGCGGGAAAGTGGGAGGGAAAGTGGAGCCGGACTGAGTGTCGATATGCGAAAACCTTTGGCTTTGTTAACATTCCGTTAACATACATTTGGTACATTCCGAGGTGTTTATGGAAACAAGGGAGAAAAGAGCTTCGAATGCATCCTGCTGTGCGGCGTCGTCCGTATGGCGCGGATGCGGCTGTTTTGATATAATTCTGAACTTCGAAAGGACAAAGACGAAATGCTGAAAGTTGAAAATCTGAAAAAGAACTTCGGTTCTTTCCAGGCGGTGAAGGGCGTATCCTTCTCTGTCGGAAAGGGCGAAGTGCTTGGGTTCCTCGGCCCGAACGGCGCAGGAAAATCTACAACAATGCGGATGGTCACCGGTTTCATTCCGCCATCGTCCGGCACGGCCGTGATCTGCGGGCACGATATCCTCAAGGATCCTGTCGCCGCAAAGTCGTGCATCGGCTATCTGCCGGAGAACGCTCCGTCCTACCGTGCGATGACGGTCGAGGCGTTCCTCGAGTTCATCGCGAAGATACGCGGCTTCAACGGCGCGGAGGCGAAGGCCAAGGTCGAGGCAGTGCTTGAGAAGGCGCGTCTCACAAGTGTTGCCCGCCAGACGATCGATACGCTCTCCAAGGGTTACCGTCAGCGCACATGCTTCGCGCAGGCTATCATCCACGATCCCAAGGTGCTTATCATGGACGAGCCTACCGACGGTCTCGATCCGAACCAGAAGTTCGTCGTCCGCGAGATGATCAAGGAGATGGCATCCGAGAAGGCCATCATCATCTCCACCCACATTCTCGAAGAGGTCGATGCCGTCTGCACCCGTGCGATCGTCATCGCCCACGGCGAAGTCAAGGCCGACGGAACGCCTGAGGAACTCCGCAAGATGGATGCCTCCGGCAAGCTTGACGTCGTGTTCCGCAATCTCACGATGGAAGGGGAGGGTAAGTAAGCCATGTGCAAGTGCAAAAGCTGCAACATCAAGACGGTTTTCGGGCGTGAGTTCAAGAGCTACTTCGACTCTCCCGTCGCCTATGTGTTCCTCGTGGCGTTTCTCGTTCTCGCGGGATTCCTCACATTCGGCGTTGCGATGCTCTACGAGCGCCGTCAGGCCGACCTTACGCCGTTCTTCTTCTGGCATCCGTGGGTTTATCTCCTTCTGGTGCCTGCCGCCACGATGGGTTCGTGGGCGGAGGAGCGCCGCAACGGCACGATTGAACTTCTTCTGACGCTTCCTGTCACGCTTACGCAGGCGCTCGTCGGAAAATTCCTCGCAGCCTGGGCGTTCATCGGAATCGGTCTTGCCCTTACGTTCCCTGTGGTTGCGACGACCGCATGGCTCGGCTCTCCCGACTGGGGCGCTGTGTTCTGCGGATATCTCGGCAGCTTCCTGCTCGCCGGTGCCGCCACTGCGATCGGCGTGTTCGCGTCTTCTCTTTCGCGCAGCCAGGTGATCGGCTTCGTCGCCGCGCTCGCTATCACGTTTGCGATGCTTCTCATCGGGTTTGATCCCGTGGTGAACGCCGTCGCGAACTGGGGCGTGCCTTCCGCCGTCGTGAACGCGGTCGCATCCTGCTCGCTCATGTCGCACTTCGAGTCGCTCCGCCGCGGCGTGATCGACTTCGCGGACATCGGCTACTACGTGGCCGTCATCGTGTTCATGCTCGCCGCCGCCCATGCCGTCACCGACGGACAGAAGAACGGCAAGCAGAAGGGCGCGCTCGGTCTCGTGCTCCTCGCCGCCGTGCTTGGAGCCGCGAACCTCATCCTTGCATCGATGTCGCTTCGCATCGACCTCACCGCTGAAGGCCTCTACACTCTCTCGAAGGGCTCCAAGGCCGTCCTCGGCAAGCTTGACGAGAACGTGACACTCAAGTTCTACTTCAGCTCGTCCTCCGCCGAAACTCCGATGGCGGTCAAGACCTACGCCAACCAGGTCCAGAGCCTCCTTAAGGAGTATGAGCTCGCCGGCAACGGCAACATCGTCCTTGAGGCCTATGATCCGAAACCTGATTCCGACGCTGAGGAATGGGCACAGCGCTACGGCATCGAGCCGCAGAACATGACCCCGTTCGGCCAGCCTGTGTACTTCGGCCTTGTGGCGGTCTGCGGCGACCGTGAAGAGACGCTTGCCCGCTTCAGCCAGCGCACCGAATCGACACTTGAATACGACGTCACGCGTCTCGTCACGCGCGTCGCATGGCCGGAACGCCCGGTTCTCGGTCTCATGACCTCCCTCCAGGGCGTGATGGGCCAGCAGCCGAACCAGATGATGATGATGCAGGGTCAGCGTCCCCAGCCGGGCTGGGCTGCCTTCACGGAGCTTTCAAAGGACTACGAAGTGCGCGAGATCTCGCCCACCGCCGAATCCATCGACAGCGATGTCAAGGCCCTTGTCGTTCTCCACGCCAAGGACCTCTCCGAGAAGACGCTCTTCGCGATTGACCAGTTCGTCATCAAGGGCGGACGCCTCATCGCCTGCGTCGATCCGTTCAGCGTGATGGACATGCTCTCGTCCCGCCAGCAGCAGAATCCGATGATGATGCAGATGGGCGGACAGGATGGTCCCTCCACTCTCGGCAAGCTCTTTGACGCATGGGGCGTTTCGTTCGACACCTCCAAGCTCGTGGCCGACCTCGCCGCCGCAACCAAGCTCGGCGCCGGCAACGGACGCGCCGAAGAGAACCCTGCGTTCCTCTCGCTCACTTCCGGCAACATGGATGACGGCGACATCGTTGTGTCCGGTCTCACGCAGGT
>JAFXEA010000059.1 GCA_017521065.1 Kiritimatiellia bacterium
ATCGACGGTAAATCTCCGAAACCGCTTTACGAAAAGCTTACAGCAGATGATCAGGCTCTCCTTGATGTGATTTGCCCGCCGGACAAGATCCGCAAGCTTCCGGTTTTCGGCATGGTCACTCCTGATGCGAAGGAACTTAAGATCAAGCCTGTCGATATGCCACGTCCTCCGTCCCCCGACGCTGAATACTTCGGACAGTATCTGCAGAATCTCCAGTCCGCCGCGCAGGCGTACGGCATCGATATCGAGATGTCCAAGGCGATGGTGAAATACATCGAGAATCCGCCGCCGGAGAAGAAAAAGAAGAAAAAATAATATCATGGGAAACAGTTTCGAATATCCAGATTGCAGGCTTGCAGCCGGTGATGCCGCCGCTTTTGCGGCGGCTCGGCGTAGGTTTGACGCCCAGCCAATAGACGATATGCGCCTTTCGGATTCGTCCGGATGGAATGCAAAGCGCATGACTCTTGCCGGAGAAGCGAGCGTATCCGGTGTAGGTACGTTCCGCGGAAGCGAAAAGCGCACTATCACATTTGCGCCGTCCGACCGGCCTGGCTGGTGGATTCGCCGCACGGACATGCCGGAACAGCTTGATACCGCCGTCGATATCGCAAACCTTTGGACGAGCGCCCGCAATCTTGTTCTTCGCAGCGGCTCCCCTCACAACTATCTGCGCATGGTTGAGCACATCATTGCGCTGAAGGGTGGATTGGGGTTGGACAATGTGGTCATCAAGACCAATTCCGGCGATCCGCCGCTTTTCGATGAGTCGTCGGTGCCGCTCGTCGAGGCGGTGGAACGGGCGGGAATCGTTGAGACGGATCAGCCTGCAACGTATGTGACGGTGAAGGAGCCTCTCGCGTTTGCGGGCAATCGCGGAGATTTCCTGATGTTCCTTCCAGATGACGGTTCGAAGAAGCTAAGGCTTGATGTCGCAATCAACTGGCGCACGATCATAGGCGATCAGCGTATTGTGTTCGATGTGACGCCCGAAACTTTCAGGTATGGGGCGTATGCCCGAACCAATGCGACACACCGCCAGTATCAGCTTGCGAAGACAGTTGGATGGCTTTTTGCGGATACGCGCAACCTTGGTTACGACAAGGACAACATCCTCATTCATGGACGCAAACGCTGGTATGGTGAGCCGCGCTTCCCCCTCGAGGGCACGAATCGGTTCCTTGAGCCGGTATGGCACAGGGCCACGCTTGACCTGCTCGCCGCGCTTTCGCTTACAGGTCCGGATCGCTTTGTTGGAACCGTGGTGTCCTATCGTGCTGGGCATACGCAGGATTGCGATGCCGTGAGACATCTTTACAGGAATGATATGCTTGAACGCATATCGTGAACAGATGTAATCTGATCATCCATAAACAAACAACAAAAGAAGGAGACTATAGAATATGAGCATCAAAACATTTATCGTTACGGCTGCGACGGTTTCCGCGTTGACGGGTATCGCGCAGTGCAAGGCGGCTGCGACCGCTGAGAACACACCTGCCTCGCGCGTGGGGAACGTCACCAAGGACAAAACCCGCGATCCCGGGCTTTTCGGCGCCCACTGGTGGGCGAACCGCTTCCTCAGCCGCCATATGGAAATTGAGAAGGTCAAGGGCAAGAGCGTGGATGTCGTTCTTATGGGTGACTCCATCATCCATTTCTGGGAGTGGAAGCATCCCGCAAGCTGGAAGAAGTTCACGGCTAACCGCACCGCGCTCAATCTCGGCTACGGTGGCGATCGCACTCAGCATCTCTTCTGGCGCATCGACCATGGCGAACTCGATGGCTACGAGGCGAAGTGCGTAGTTCTCATGATCGGCACGAACAACAACTCGTCCAAGGATACGAAGCCGGAGAATGTCGCCTCGGCAATTGAAGAGCTTGTTGCAAAGATCCGCGCCAAGCAGCCGAAGGCGAAGATTGTGCTCCATCCTATCTTCCCGCGCGGCAATTCTGCACAGTCTGTGCGTCATGTCGATGCACGCGCACGCAACGACAAGACGAATGCCTTGCTCAAGCAGTTCGCCGACCGGGACGGCAAGATCATCTGGATTGACTTCAACGACAAGCTCGTGGACTCCACAGGTTGGGTGCCGAAAAGCATCATGCCTGACGAAATCCATCCGTCCGCCGCAGGATACGACATATGGATGGATGCCCTTGCGCCTGTCATAGGAAAGTGAGGATGTCTGCATGGACTGGCGGATACGGCACAAATCCGTAACTGAGTCAACAAACAAGGACGCGCTCGGCGGTAAGCCGGGCGATGTCTTTGTTGCGGACATGCAAACAGCTGGACGAGGACGGCTCGACCATAGATGGCTTTCATCGCCAGGCGAAAATCTTATGATGTCAGCGGTTGTGGATGTAGCGGATGTGCCTCCGCAGGAAGCAGCTACGTTTCCGCTTGTCACTGGGCTTGCGGTGGCGCAGGCCGTCATAGGAGTGCTTTCCGCACATGGCAATGAATCGCGAGCCGCAGACGTGAAGATCAAGTGGCCGAATGATGTTTTGATTGGACGGCGCAAGATCTGCGGAATTCTCTGTGAACGGAATGGCGACAATGTAATAATTGGCATCGGAGTGAATGTCAATCAGACGGTTTTCACCCCTGAGATATCGGATCGCGCCACTTCAGTTCGTCTGGAACTTGGTTCCGTACATGATGTGACACGTGTCCGCGACGTGGTTTTGAGCCGCTTATCGGAATGTATAGAGCGGTGGCGGAAGGACGGTTTCACCGCGCTTTTGCCGCAACTGTCGGCGTTTGACTGCCTGAAAGGGCGGCGCGTTGCGGTGCGGCGAACGGATGACGACAGCGCACCTGCAGATGGATTGTGTGGCGGGATCCGTCCTGACGGTATGCTTGATGTCGCAGGGGAGGCAATCTCCGCCGGTGAAGCGCATGTGATCGCATGAATTTGGCGGTATGCGACAAAATATCCGTCCATTGAGGAAAAGTTTTATGCACGATAAACAATACATCAGCGCAAACGATTATCTGCTCGACAACTGGCGTCTTGCGGCGGCGGTCCGCAGGGGCGGGTGGCGGCCAGACTTCATCCTTGGCCTTTGGCGCGGAGGTGCGCCTGTCGCCATAGCGGTGCATGAATTCTTCAAGGTGACAGGATGGGACGTTCAGCATGTTCCTCTCAAGTGCGCGAGCTATACGGGCATAGGGGAAAACGATGGGGAAGTGGTCTTTACTCACGGCGACATGGTTTTCGGAATGTTCCGGAAGGACGACAAGGTGCTTGTCGTGGACGATGTGTTTGACACAGGCAAGACAGCGGCCGCGGTTAAGCGCAGAATGGATGCCGCCGGAGTCGATATGCGCATGGCCTGCGTCTACTGGAAACCGGAGAAGAATAAAACCGACCTCAAACCTGATTATTTTGTGGAGGATGTCGGTGGATCTTGGATCGTGTTCCCGCATGAGATCGAGGGACTGTCGGACAATGAGGTGGTGCGGAAGGATCCGGCCTTGGCGGAGCTGATGGCCTCCTGCACGG
>JAFXEA010000060.1 GCA_017521065.1 Kiritimatiellia bacterium
CTTCTCTCAAATCGACCTTCTTCATCTTTCGCTCCCCTCAATGGCAGAACTTTCAGCCACGGTAGCCCGGAAGCACAGTGGACACCGCCTTCTCGGAAAGTTCCGGACAATCCAGAGTATAGTGCAGACCTCGGGATTCGCGCCGCTTCTGTGCGCTCTTCACAATAAGCTCCGCGCACACCGCAAGATTGCGCAGTTCAAGCGTGTCTGGCGTTACCAGATAACGGAAATAATAGTCACGTATCTCCTTGCGGAGAGTCTTCAGACGGCGCAGAGCCCTTGCGAGGCGTTTATCCGTACGTACGATTCCGACATAGTCCCACATGAGACGGCGGATTTCGTCCCACATATGGGAAACAAGCACCGCCTCATCTGGAGCGACGGCCTTGCCTGTTTTCCATGGCGGGATCACAATCTTGCGCTCGTGCCGCACGGGATGCACCGCCAGACGCTTTGCCGTAAGCCTTGCGCAGACGACCGCCTCCATCAGCGAATTGGACGCAAGGCGGTTCGCTCCGTGAAGTCCTGTGCAGGCACATTCGCCGACAGCAGAGAGCCCCTTCACTCCTGTACGCCCATCCACCGTAGCCTGAATGCCGCCACAGCAGTAGTGCGCCGCCGGAACAATCGGGATGAGATCCTTCGCCATATCTATTCCGAACGACAGACATTTCCTGTAGATGTTCGGAAAACGCTTCATCAAGTACGTCTTGCCCTTCTTCCTTATATCGAGGAACATGCAGGGCGCACCGGTGCGCTTCATCTCAGAATCTATCGAACGCGCGACAATATCGCGGGGCGCAAGCGATCCGCGTGGATCGTACTTCTCCATGAACGGCTTGCCGTTTGCGTCCACAAGCACCGCACCTTCGCCACGCACGGCCTCTGAAATGAGAAATCGCTTTGCGTTCGGATGGTAGAGACATGTTGGATGGAACTGGATGAACTCCATGTTCTCAATCTTGGCTCCGGCGCGCCAGGCAAGGGCAATGCCATCCCCCGTGGCAGTATCAGGGTTGCACGTGTAGAGATACACCTTTCCGCATCCGCCCGTCGCAAGCACAGTATTTGGAGAACGCACCGCAAAAATCTCCTGCGTAACGGTATCCAGCGCATAGGCTCCAACACATTGATGAGGCGCCTTCTTCATCCCGAGCCTGCGCGTGGTGGTGATCAGGTCAATAACCGTGGTATTCTCAAGTATCTCAATCGATGGAATGCTTTTCACTGTACGGATCATTGCCGACTCGCATTTCTCGCCGGTGATGTCTCCGGCGTGGAATATGCGACGCGCACTGTGTCCACCCTCACGCGTAAGATCCCATGATCCGTCCGGCTTCTTGGCGAACTTAACGCCACACTTGATGAGATCGGCAATACCCTTCGGGGCCTCGGCAACGATGCGGGCGACCACACGCTCAGTGCAGAGTCCCGCACCGGCTATCTGAGTATCTTTCATGTGGGCGGCAAACGAATCCCCCTCCGCCGCCACGCTGCAAATGCCGCCCTGGGCAAAGTTGGTGTTGCAGTCGGCAAGGCCACGCTTGGTTGCAAGCACGACCTTTCCGTGAGGCGCGAGATGAAGAGCCGCCATCAGACCGCTCATTCCCGAACCGACAATGAAGTAATCGCAATCTATAATCCGCATGACGACGTATTATATCACGTAATCATCAACGTATTCCAAAATCAACGTTGCTAAACGCCCTTACCAAACGAACCGTTTTTGACGGCCGAAGTAACCTGTCCTTCCGGCGGCAGATCAGCGCGGGAATAGCCACACGCAGAAAGAACCTTGTCAGTCGTCTGGAAGTGCGCCTTGCAGTGGTTCATGATCCAGACAGGACCGTTCTTCTTGACGCAGGCTTCAGCCAGCTCGCGGATGCGCGGATCGCTCGACCCCTTCGGAATTGCCCCTACGGGATTCTCCACCGTTGCAGCTTCAAGCCCATACTCGGGGAGAGCCTTTATAAGATCGCGAAGGAAAAGCTCACGCGCCACGACGGACGCCGCCGCAACGGCGATGTCGCTTTCCGCCTTGTGGTGCTGATCGACAATGATCTTGCGTCCACGTTCCTTCAACGCGCGCTTGATCACGGTCTCAGTGGGCGCGAACTGGTCCACCACAACCTTCGGGCATGCCGTCTGCTTCTCAAGAAGCGCCTCGATGCAGGTGCCGTGCGCCCATGCCAGCAGACGGTTGATGTTCTTGATCTTGGCGTACAGGCGGTTATATGTGGCAGGGCCGATCTTCACGACGGAATAGCGCTGCGGGCCAAGCAGCTGACGCACCTTCGCGCCGACGGTCAAAACCGCCTTGTCGGACATCTGCTTGCAGTCCTTGACTCCGGCATCGCGCAGTGCCGCCGCAATCTTCTCATCCACATAGCAGCAGGCGGTCACAAGCGGGCCGAAGAAATCGCCCTTGCCAGACTCGTCACTGCCGCCGTGCGGCTTGTCGCGATCAGGATCGAGCACATCTTCATATCCCAGCGACACCGCGCCTAGCACCTGCGGCTCCAGCACGAACAGAACGAAGTCCTCCGCCTTTCCACCCTGGATGCAGCACTTGCGCTTGCCGTGCTTCTCCTTGGCGTAGAGAGTGCAGTTGAATCCATCCCCCTCAATGGACATGAGAGAGTACGGCACCGTACGCTTTCTGTAGTTGCCGCCTTCCATTATGAGCAGCAGGATGTTCTGCTGTTCATCGTTAAGTTCGTATGTGTATGTACTCTGGGCCATCTGTGCAACAATCCCTTCAACCTGACATTATACCATACCGGCATCCAACCACACTTCCAGCCAACCTCCGGACGAAGATATTTGCAAGCGCTTTTCTAAAGAGGCACTTGCAAAACCACCATACTGGGAGAACGGGCATCCTGCCCGTTCAAAATATCAACGGGCGAGACGCCCGTTGTCCCAGTTAAGGGAAGCGGACCCTCTGAATATAGGAGGTTTTGCAACTGGCTCTAAAATGGCATTGCCATTCACGCTTCAGCGTCATTGTCCAGCAGATCTTCATAGAACGCAGCCTTCGCCGATTCAAAATACGGCATGAAGAACCATTGACCAAAATTACCGATAACAGGAATGGTGTTTGCAACCGCGACAAGAATGAACCAGCCTATAAAGCTGAGCATCAAGCAGAAATAGCGAAGCTTGTTTCCGTCCATCAACCTACGCGACTCCGTAATGCACTGGTTTGCGTTCCAGTCCGGATGGTCAATTGCAATGTAATCAGTCATCGCATAGGAAATGGTCTTTATCACGCCCGGCACAAACAGCAAAAGCGCCCAAAGATTGATGTATGTGAACTTCACCGCCATGATCCAGCCCATCTTCCACCCATGCCCCCAACCGGAGAACGCATGACCCACGGTCAAACCACGCCGTATGGCGGCAATCGCCATTGCGGAATTCCCCCACGTCACATATCCAAGCGGATATATGGCAAGCAGGGAGAACACAAGCGCTGACGCCAGAAGCGGAAGCATGACAGCCGGATCGAGAAACAACCCGATCTCCGGCTGTCCGCCCGGCGCAAAGAAAGGCGCGATGCCGGAGATGCCTATTCCGACACCGAGAATACCCATCAACGGTATGGACACCACCACGGCAACAAGCATCAGCAGCAGATATGCCGACACGTACCGCAGATACTGTCCGTTCTCGCCAAGCGCCTTCCATGCATCGGCACGTATTGCACTGGAAGTTTTCACGTGCGGTCCCTAAGGAATTTAACGCATTTGATCGCAGGCTCAAGCGAATCTGGACGTCCCTCCGCCTCTACAATCCACCATTTCTGCGCAGTTTCCGTCTTCATATACGCAAAGACCTCATCCCACGGCACGCACTTGCCGCCATCGGTAGGCGGGACCCCAAGGACTCCGTCCACAGTCGGAACATTCTCCTTGGCGTGGATCGAATGGTGACGATTGGGATACTTCTTGAGAAGCGCAACAAGGTCCTCGCCGGTATGGAACGTGTTCCCCGTATCGATCTGCTGCTGGAGGAGCGGCGACGCCTCGCTGTAGATCACATCCCATGCGGACACACCATTGTAACGTGTCTTGAAATGGTGATATGTGGAGTGGATTCCAACCTTTATTCCGTACTTGGCGGCAGCCTCGGCGGCAAGTCCCATGTCCCGGCCAAACTTGCGATAGGCATCCTCCGATTTCCGAGATGCGTGAGGCGTAGATACGCTTTCGATTCCGGCTGCGGCACAGAAGTCAAGAGTGCGCTTCAGTTCATCCCCGACAAGCGCGATATCGCCGTTCACATGCGTTCCTGCGGCGACAAGCCCGGCATCGGCAAGAAGCTTGCGAAGTTCCGCCGCAGACTTGCCGTTGTATCCGGCGAACTCCACACCGTCATATCCGCCCGCCTTGAGCGCGGCAAGATTGGCGACAGGATCCTTCCAGAATATCTTGTGGATGGAATACAGCTGAAGCGCATAGCGCGGCTTTCCGCATCCGCATGCGGTACGGCACCCTGCCGCCGTCAAGACGGCAGAGGATCCCATAAGTTTAAGAAACTCATTACGTGTCATTTCTTCGTTCTCCTTTAGTTTACTTCAAACAATGGTATGGTCCATTTCGTGCAAGACATCAACCTGACATGGAATCGCCTTGCAGATAATGCTGGGCTTCCTGTGCGGCCTGAGCGCCCGTGCTTGCCGCAACTACGGCCTGCTTGTATATGGGGTTCGCACAGTCGCCGGCGACAAAAACGCCAGGGACATTCGTGGCTACACCATCCGTGCGGACGTACCCCTCATCGTCAAGATCTATCGAACCTTTAAGAAAATCTGTCTGCGGGATATGCCCAATGGCGACAAAAGCACCTGAGACAGAAAGGGTCTCGCCGTTCGACAGCTTGATCGATTCAAGTCTCTTCCCATCCCCATCAAACGACAGAACCTGCGTATTCGTCAACACCTTTACGTTCGAGGCAGCAAGGACCCTATCCAGAAGGACCTTCGTTCCGCGGAACGAATCACGGCGATGTATCAGCGTAACGGAACGGCAGATCTTTGCAAGATGTATCGCATCGGCAAGCGCAGTGTCGCCACCACCGATGACGGCGACATCCTTTCCCTTGTGGAAATTGCCGTCGCATACAGCACAAGAGCTTATGCCATGGTATCTGTATGTATCCTCTCCCGGCAGACCTGTCCAACGGGGCGTTGCGCCTGTTGCGATTATCACGCACCGGGCCTCATAGACATCCGCCATCCCGACAAGCCTGCGAACCGGACCGGAGAAGTCCACCGAAACTATCGCGTCCATCGCAAAACGGACTCCGGCCTTCTCCGCCTGAACGTGCATGGATGTCATAAGATCAAGCCCCGACACAGCCTCAGCGAAACCCGGAAAATTCTCAACCTCCGCGGTCTCGGTGAGCTGTCCACCTGACTGCATCCCTTCTATGACCAACGGCGAAAGGCCAGCACGGGCGGCATATATACCAGCGGTGAGACCGGCCGGTCCGCTCCCGATGATTATAAGGCTCTCGCTTGTCATGGCTTCATTCTCCGTTTTTCGGCAGACGGGACGTCAAACCTGCATGAATCCTGCACCCCACGGAGAAGGAACGTCTTCAGACGGCAGCATATCGGCCGAACCGCTTTCAACCTCCAGCTTCTCCGCAAGCTTTCCGATATGGCGAGAAAGGAACAACAGTCTTTCTGCGAAGTTTTCCGCGGTCAGTCCTTCAATGGGGACAGACCCTGAAAGAACAAGCGCACTTCCAAAAAGCCCAAGATGCATACCCAAGGTTTCAGAACCGAACAGGTTCAGCTCCAAAGCCTTCACCAGAACTTCACGCGGCTGATCAGCTTCAGGTTCAGGTTCAGAGACGACTCCGAAATAAAGCCAGTCTTCATCTTCAGGACGGTAGCGCAGGACCACAATGCGTCCATCGACGGCAAGATCACACGTTTTGTCATCGGAATACGCCAACTCAACCCCAATCAACTCGGAGAGTTCCCTTATCAAGAGTTCATCCTTTTCCATCTTTAGGCCTTTCTCTTTATGAAAGTATCGCCTTGCGGGCGGCGGCAAGATCCTCAAACTCCCCTGAAGCGATCATCTGTACGATCAGATTGCCGATAGCCGTTCCTTCGGTGGGACCGGCCAACACCTCAAGTCCGGTCGCCTTTGCGGTCAGCTCGTTGAGATAGGTATCCTGCGAACCGCCGCCGACGATGTTGAGCGTCGTGTATTCCTTGCCGGTGATGGACGCGAGAAGCTTCGCCTCCTTCGCATAGCTCTGCGCAAGCGAAGAATACACGCACTGCACAAGCTCGCCGACCGTGGACGGCACAGCCTGTCCGCTCTCGGCGCACGCCTCGCAGACCGCTGCAGTCATCGACTCCGGCGCAAAGAACCGCTTGTCAGCGGCATCGACAACGGACGGAAAGTCACCTGCCGCCCTCGCCGCCGCCTCAAGATCGGCGAAGGAGTACTTCTTCCCTTTCTCCCAATCTGCTATCTTCGCAAGTGCAGCAGACGTAGCTTCGCCATCCTTGCCCTCGACATAGGCGACACCGTTGAGTTCGCGGCGAATGGACTGGATCATCCACAGACCCATGATGTTCTTGAGGAAACGGAAACGCCTCCAGGCGCCGCCCTCGTTCGAGAAGTTGGCCGCACACGAATCGGGCGTTGCGATGGCCTCTGGAATCTCGACTCCGATGATGCTCCACGTTCCGCTTGAAAGGTAGATTGCCTTGTCGTCACGCGCAGGAACCGCGAGATATGCCGATCCCGTGTCATGGCAGGCAGGAAGGACAACCTTGGCGTCGTAGCCGACAACGCTCTGCACGGCGCTCGTGAAGCCGCCAAGCACAGTCCCCGGCATGGAAAGCGGCTTGAATATCCTGTCCGGCAGTCCAAGGCGAGCAATAACCTCACGATCCCAGTCGCACGTTTTCGCATTGATGAGCGAAGACGTGGAGGCGTCGGTATATTCGTTCACCTGCTTGCCCGTCAGGACGAAATTGAGATAGTCCGGGATGAACAGCAGACGATCCGCCTTCTCCAGCTGCTCCGGCGACTCCTTCTTCAACGCCGCCAGCTGATAGATGGTGTTGAAAACCGCCTTCTGGATCCCGGTATGGGCATACAGCTCATCGAACGGGATGACGGAATCGACATATTCCGGCATACCGTCAGTGCGCTTGTCACGGTAGGCAACGGCATCACCGACAGGAAGGCCGCGTTCGTCGATCAGGACAAAGTCCACACCCCAGGTGTCGATGCCGACCGTCTCCGGAATCTCGCCGATGTCAGCGGCGGCCTTGCATCCTAGCAGCACGTGACGGGCAAGTGCCTGAATGTCCCAACAGTCGTGCCCGTTGCGGACAATCTGCGAATTGTCGAAACGGTATATCTCCTTAAGCTGGATCTTGCCGTCCTCGACCCATCCAAGGATGTGGCGTCCCGATGACGCCCCGATATCTATCGCCAAATGCTTCTTCATCTATTTGTCCTTTCAGATCCCATGCAACCGGAATGTCGAATGCAATGAGCATGATTATAGCACAACCTCAACCTACCCGGGCAGACAAAAATCCACTCACAGACCGAGTTCGGCCTTGATGGACGCGACGAGCTCGGCGTATTCACCTTCAGTGAGCGTCGTGCGCTTCGGGTTCATCTCGAACGTGCCGCCCCATTCAAATTCGTCCGTATATTTCGGAACGAGATGGAAATGCAGATGGCATCCGGTGTCGCCGTACGCGCCATAGTTCACCTTAGCAGGATTGAAAAGCTTATGGATTGCGTTCGATACCTTGCAGACGTCAGCCATGAACGCATTGCGGTCGGCCTCGGAGAGATCGACAAGTTCGCTCACATGGAACTTGCTCGCCACAATGCAGCGTCCCTTATGGCTCTGCTCCTTGAAAAGATACACCTTGCTCGCCGGCAGTTCGCCGATCTTGATTCCAAATGCATCAACCAACGCGCCCTCGGCGCAGTATGCACAGTTCATATCCATTTCAATTTTCCTTTCTTTCGCGGGCGCAAGACCCATTTTCTTTAAAACCATTGGAATGATACCACATTTCAGGAGGACGCGCTCAAATAGGCTCTTTCACATTGAGCACCGAATTCGTATGGACATGGGTGATGGCAAGACCAAGTGCGTCCGCGGCATCGTTCTGCGGAAGTTCCGGGAGCGACAGAAGCGTCTTTATCATCCGCTGTATCTGCACCTTCTCCGCCATGCCGTTTCCGCACACGGCCATCTTCATCCTGCGAGGCTCGTATTCATATACCGGAACTCCGGCATCCGCCGCAGCGACAAGCACAGCCCCCCTGGCCTCGCCAAGCACAAGCATCGTCCCGGCGTTCTTGCCGTAGATCACAGACTCTATCGCAAGGACATCCGGACGATGCTTTTCGATAAGAGAGGCAACAGTAGAATGGATGTTGCGCAGACATCCCGAAAGGGAAACCTTCTGCGCGTTCTTTATCGTCCCCATTTCCACCGCCCTGAGACGCGACCCTTCAACGGCGAGCACACCGAATCCAGTACTTCTGAGAGACGTATCTATCCCGAGAACCGTCATGAAACCAATCAGCCGACAACCGCTTTTTTCTGAAGCGCAAAAACCTTCTTGAGTCCCTTGCGGGCGAGCGCAAGAAGCGATTCCAGCGCGTCCGATCCGAACGGCTCATGCTCCGCCGTGCCCTGAAGCTCAACAAAACGCCCGTCATCCGTCATGACGACATTGAAATCGACATCTGCGGTGGAGTCGTGCTCATAATCGAGGTCGAGAGTCGGCTTGCCGCCGCAGACGCCGACGGACACTGCGGCGATGCGATGGATCAACGGATCGGATTCGATGAGCTTTTCCTTCATGAGTTTGCGGATTGCAATCTCAAGCGCGACCATGCCGCCGGTGATTGAGGCGCAGCGGGTTCCTCCGTCAGCCTGAAGGACATCACAGTCGACGGTGATCATACGTTCGCCGAGCTTTTCCATGTCAACCGCCGCACGGAGACTTCTTCCGACAAGACGCTGTATCTCCGTGGAACGGGCATCCTGCTTGAGCTTTTTGATGTCGCGTTCCTTGCGGTCACGCGTACTGCCAGGAAGCATGGAATATTCCGCCGTCACCCAACCCTTCCCCAAGCCTTTAAGGAACGGCGGAACCTTGTCCGAAACGCTTGCGGTGCAGAGCACCCAGGTGTTGCCCCACTTCACGAGAACGCTTCCTGCGGCATACTTCGTGAAATCGCGGACGAACTCAATCTTTCTCAATTCATTGGCCTTTTTCATGGCATAGATTATACCACACTCACACGCGGTCACGGTTGGGCAAACGCTCCTGCGCGGACAAGCCCCGACGTATCGTTGGGGTTGCGGGCGCGGTTTGAGTTCTTGGCACCGGAAACGAGAGGAGCATTTATGACGGCGCGGAGCTGTTCGACCGTAAGGCTCTGCGCCGGATTGAACCTTTCCCCTGACGCGTATGCGACAAGCCTGTCCTTGAGCCATGCCGCCGCCGGATCGTCCTTGCCGAACTTGAACGAGCACACCAGCAGCCTGCCCTTTCCGACCTTATACTCAAACACCATCGCCTGACGGATCGGATGCTTGACCGCGGACGCGATATCGACCACTGGATCGAAAGGCACGCCCGCCTCAAGCTGGACCGCCGCGCCGCCTTCCATCAGGCGGCGGAACTGCCAGCCGCAGTATCCGTCATGCGGAAGCCCCTCAAACGCGGGATGTCCGGACTTGATGACGGTGGCGTAGTTCCCTGAGCAGCGTCCCGCAAGGCCGATACGGAAGGTGGCCGGCAGGGACTTGAACGGACCTGCGCCGAACAGGATCACACGCTCGCCCTTCTCGAGCGCGGCGACAAGATCATTCTCGGAGATGCCGTCAACGACCTTGACGCCCGAAGCCGCTGCGGCAGCCTCGACCTTCGGAAACGCATACATCTCCCATTCGTTGGCAGCCTTCACCTTGCCGCCCGAGAACGCTACCTTCAGCATGTATTTCTTCACCGCCACAGACTGCGGAACCGGAATCTCAACCTTGCCGAGCGGCGTAAGCCTGCCGTTCGCCACATCACCGACATTCAGCGTATCGGCAAACACGGCATTGCCCTGCGCATCGGACAAAGAGACTTCAAGCTTTGCGGCCGGCGCGACGTCATCATAGTTCGAAATGGAGAACCTGACCGTCTTCACATCGCCGGCCGTCACGTTGAAATCGCTTCCGAGGTCGGAAAGAACCACGGCGGCCGAATTGTAGCGAAGAGCGTTCTCAACGGTCTCGCCAGGCTTGAGACGATAGAACTCGTCCATCATTCCCACGGAATAGCCGAACGTGTGCCAGTGGGTATTGATATCACCGAGGAAGTCGTAACCGACCACGCGGTCTGCCGCCCGCAGCTTTTCGAAACAGTGCTTGCGGATGCGCCACATCCATTCACACGAATTGACGAAATACGTGTCGGCACGGTCAAGAAGTCCCTTCTCCTTGAGCATCCTGCGGGGTTCGGAGAAAAGTCCCGTCTTCAGGATCGGGGAGTCCTTCGGATACAGCTTCTCGAGGCCGAAATCGACATAGCTGCTGTCGATGCATATCTCGTGTGATGTACGCGGCTTGCCGCAGTACACGTCGCCCCATGCGTCAAGATCTGCGGATGTGCCACTGTTCAAAGAGTCGTAGCTTGTCACACCAAGCTGATAGGACGTATAGAGGTCACAGTATTCCGACAGACGCGAAATGCGCTCAGGATTATGAGAGAACGGCTTCTTTACAATGACATCCTTGCCCTTCACAAGCGCATATTCGATTCCGCGCATCGCACTCATCGGTGAGAAAAGGGAGTCTGTACGCTCATGCACCATGTCGGCAACATCGCGCAGATAGGCCTCGGCAAGCTTGTCGATGCGCGTCTCGTTTCCGGTGCAGTAGATGACAACGGAGGGATGACGACGGGCGAACGCGATGATCGCTGCGAACTCCGGCTCGGCGACGAAATTCGGAGATTCAATGTGCACTGCCATTCCAAGTTCATCTGTTGCCTCAAGATACTCAACCGGCGGTACGAAGGTGTGGAAGCGGACGAAGTTGAACCCCAGCTCCTTGCGCTTCAAAGTTATCA
>JAFXEA010000061.1 GCA_017521065.1 Kiritimatiellia bacterium
AATACGCTCGAATGGTGCAGGGACAAATACACGGCGAATCTCGGCACAAATGAAGTTGTCAATCCGATTGGAACAACAGGAAGTGATCGTGTTTTGCGGGGTTTCCGCTTTGATCGGTCATGGAACAAAGATGGTGCCCATGCCACTACGACATATCGAGCACACTACAAAGAAAACCTTGGTTCCGGCAATGAAACGTGTGGTTTCCGCGTAGTCTGTCCGGTTGTGCTAAAATATAGCGCAGAATAAAGGAGAAGTCCGATGAACAGAAGAGAATTCATGATGCTTGGCGCTGCTGGCGTAGTTCTTTCCGGCGCAAAAATGTCATATGCCTCAAACGGCGTGGCAGCCCCTACGGTAAAACGGAATGTCCCGCAGAGAAACAGGAACCCATACAAGGGGTTGGACTGGTCGAAGGTGATGCGCATAAAGACCACGTCGCACGGGCACTGCACAAGCCAGAAAATGCTGGATGTATATCTGAAGCGCGGTTTCGGGCTGATGGCGATGTCCAACTACTATCCAAGCGCTCCTTATGTACCTGCGTCGAAGATGACGAAGAACTATTACATCATGCACCACGAACATCCCGTTATGGTGAATGGGAAATTGACGCCGGGACCTTTCGACTGGAATAAGATCCTTGACGGGATGAAGGACAAGATAGATCCGAAACTTGCATCCAAACTGCCGTTCAAGGAAGGTGCACCGCTTTTCAAGCCGTTGCCGAAAAATGTATTGGAAGCGCCCAACGCAGAGCATCATGGGTTCAAGCTGGACAACGGCAAGTTTGCCGGAAACTTGCACATGTGTGCGCCAGGCTCTTCGTATGCTTCAGGAACCTTTGACGCCCGCAACAGATATAAGACATATTCCGCCGGATACTATTACGGCTCTGGCGAGAAGTGGCGCACCGCAGTGGACCGCATGATCGCCGGTTTGATCCATGAGGATGGCGGCGGTGTTACGATCAACCATCCTACATGGTCGAAACTCAATCGTCAGTTGATGCTTGACATCCTCGACCACGATCCGCGGGTTCTGGGTATTGAGGTGTTGGAGGCGGGACTAAGCAGTGAACATTACTGGGATTGGGCTCTGGCCACGGGACGGCAATGCTTTGGCTTCTTTGTGCCGGATTGGTCGATCAAAAAGGATATCTTCGGTGTGAATGTGCTATGCGTTGAGGAGCATACCGTGCATGCATGCCTCAAGGCATACCGAGAAGGTAACTTCTACGGTGCGGCGCATGGGCTGGATGAACTGGCGTTCACACACCTTTCCTTCGACGGGAAATGCGTAAAAGCATCAACGGACAAGCCTGCTCGATTCGAGGTTGTTACAGCACGTGGTGTCGTAAAGACAGTGGAAGGCAACGATGTGACATGGGATGTCGTACCGGAAGGAAGCCGCACAGGCCCTCGCGTCGATGTGTTTGCTCGCATTCGCGCCACCGCCGCCGACGGCTGTGGAGAGGTGCTTTATTCTCAGCCGTTCATGCTTGTCTGATACAGCTGCTTGTCTAATTCAAGGCATCGCCAAACGCCCGTTCTAAAACATAGATGATGAACACGCCACGTGTGATCACACACGTAGCACGAACACCGTACTCCGCTTTAGAACTTGAAATTTTGGCGATTTCTGAATTAAGCGTCATACGCTGATTCGCGTACGCTGTATGGGTTAGGTTGCCCACCCCATACACACTCTCACTCCGGAGGAAGCAGCGCATTGAGGACAACGCGCCCTACCGTTTCATCCGTGGAGAAGCCGACCGTTCTCGGTACTACGATCGGTATATCGTTTCAATCAGTTATCTCTTCTTCCTTTCATTGTTTGGTTACTGATGTGAAAATTAATCATAAGAAATCATCAATATTTTCAGGCAAATCCGTAACTTGAGGAAACTCTTCCGCAAGTTTTCTGATAATAGGCAATAACGCGGGAACATCTTTCACCATTGAGTCCCACAATATCGAAAAATCTATCCCGGAATAATCATGTACAAGCTTGTGTCTGAAACCGGAAATCTCTGTCCACGGAACCTCAGGATGCAAGGAACAGTATTTTTCAGAAACATTGTTCGCAGCTTCTCCCAAAACAATGAAATCAAATACAATCGCCCGCGTCCGTCTGTCCTAAAAAAACAAATCGTCTCTAGTTACATCACGAGACTCTTCCTCTATACGTTCCAATGCTTGAAGCATATGAATGATTCTCGTCGGATCGCGATAAGATTTATCCTGATCACCACTCATACAGCAACCGCCTCCCTACAAACCCTGGCCGCAAATCGCGGATCTCTCAGCATAGCCGAATTGACCGTCAATTCAACCCGACGATTAATCAATCGGGAAAGTTCTTTTTCAAAAACAACAAGCTCAATAAGACCTACACCACCATTGAATTTCACCAAAAAATCGACGTCGCTCTCAGGCGTTTCTTCTTTACGTGCACACGAACCGAACACCCAAAGCTTTTCGGCTTTGTGCGCCCTTGCGACAGCGTAGATTTCATCACGCTTCGCCCGTATCTCATCAAGCATGCACATATTGGAGTCTTACCCTTAAAACACGTGTATTATACTCCTTTTGACCACATACTGCAAGCATCGCACTTCTCTCGCTAAAAATTTTCAAAATGTCATTCTTGAGGAACGGGAGATATGGATACGTGCCTGACGATGCAACTGTTGAAATCCCTGTCAAGTGCCCAGGACACCCGGAACGGCTCACCGGTTTTGGCCAGAGTTACCTCGATGTCGCCCTCCTCCAGGATTACACCTTCCTGCACTACGCATTCCGCAAGCACGTCGAGCAGAAGGCGTTTCATCTCTGCAGTTTCCGACGACATCTCTTCGCTGCCTAGCAGCTGTGCGGCAGTCATATATGTGTCGGCATCCTTTACCAACTCTGGAAAATCTACCATCTGCCGCAAAGGTGAATTTGCATCATGCAGGGCATCCTTGATGCTCTCTACACCTTTTCGCGCACTTTCGAACGGCACCATATGCAAAATGGCGTCCGCCTGGCTCTTAGACAACCCGAGGCCACGCACAGCCTCACCTAGTTCAGAATGGTATGTGGCAAAAACCGTAAGTTCGTAATCCGTCCAGAAGGAATTGCCTGTAAAGGCCATCCAGTCCATTGCATCTTCCATTATACCGGTCTTGCCTTCCACATCCCTGCAGAACATCAATTCGTCCAATGTTACGCGTAATTTGTTGGCGGCACAACAGACAGCATTCTCTGAAACGATGGAACTGGGATCGCTCGCGAGAATCTGCGCCATAATCGATATCGTCCGACTATGATACTCTTCAGGGAAGGATCTGGATGTGAGATTATCGGCAACGCGCCCAAGGAGGTCTTTGATCCTGGCGGTAAGATCCGCCGCATCCTTGGCAGTAATGTTGAAGATGCCTCCTTTTTCCGCAGCCAGATTGTCGATCATCCTGTTTACCAGAGGTTCCAACTCCTTGATATGAGGCATCCATTGCTGCATACTGGTCGCAGGACCGGAGACTTTCCCCGCAGTGGGTGCACGGATCCATTCATCATCGAAATCGAAGTTCCACCGGGCATCCGTTTCCGCCTTCTGCACACCTGCCGCCGCCGGGCGCGAGATTGCCAAAAGGCGCATCTTGACCTCTCTGTTCAGAAAAAGCTTACGACCGTCCTCGTTCATGAACACCCGACTGTCGAGATTGGAGAATATATTCCGTACATCCTTGGCTCGAAGCATTCGCGACGTATCGATTGCGGCAAATTCCCGCTCCACCTTATCTCGCATTCCAGAATAGCGAGGGTCGTTCAATGCGGCGGCCTTCAATGCATTGATAGTTTCGAGATTTTCCATCCTCGCAACGGAACCTTCAAAATGGCATGCGATCCGCTGCCTCAAGCCCGCCTTGCAGACTTGATCATCGCGTAACGCAATCCTGGAGCCAGAGGAAAGTCCACTGACCCCTGAACGAAAAGCATCTATCGTAACAGCCATGTCGTTATCTCCTTATTTTAGAGGGCTCAAAACCGACCTGTGCAAGATACAAGATGTAATCTCCGCATTGACCGACATAATACCATATACCGCCCCTCTTGCCAATAATGTTTGATATAATCACCCAAAATTATTTTTCAAGAAAGGATCAGTCAATATGGGAACACACGCCGACAGAGCCGTAAAGCTTTTTGAGGAGGGCTGCTCATGTTCGCAAGCCGTATTTACGGCGTATGCGGAAGATTTCGGAATCGACCGTGCGACAGCCATGAAGGTATCCGTCGCTCTCGGCGCAGGAGTGGGTCGCATGCGCGAAACCTGCGGCGCGGTGACCGGCATGGCGCTTGTCGCCGGCCTCAAATACGGCAACTCGGATCCTTCAGACGCAGAAGCCAAGTCCAAAGCGCTAGAAGCGGCAAAGGCGCTAGCCGAAAAGTTCAAAGCCGAAAACGGTTCAATCGTCTGCAAGGAGCTTCTTTGTGTCGAACCTCCACGCGGGCAGACGGAAATGATTGCAAAGAAGCCGCCGTGCAAGGAACTTGTCCGCATGGCGGCCGAACTGCTTGAAACACTCTGATTGCTCATGCTCTTGACTGTCGTATCGCCACCAAGAGCATCAAACGCTGCGGCAACTGCAACAGCGTACTTTTTCCATCCCCACCCTGTCAACACAAGTGTCTTCATGTGTCGCGTGGATTTCAAAAGCGGAAAGAGCTTCTCTCTCTCCGCATCTGTTTTCACCCGTTCCAGACATTCATTCTAATGTTTTGTGGGGATGTCTCCGTTATCCTTGCAGGCTGCTGAGGAGTTCGGGATATCCCTGATGGCTTTTTTGAGGCGTTTGAAACCTTCATCAAGCTTCCGTTCGCTGTGGACGGAGGAAAGGGATACCCGCAGGAAGTCCTGCTGGCGCGCCTTGCCGACCGCGAATCTGCAGGAATGCATGACGGCTATGCCACGCTTGCGGAAGAAGTCTTCAGCCTCGGGACCTGAAAGTGGAGATGCCGGAAGAGGAATCTTCCTGAAGAACGGGAACAGCCCCTCGTTTTTCGCTTGCTTCCCCAATGCCAATTTCGGAAATGTTCGGTCGAAGATTTCATTGGCCTTGACCGCCGCCTCTCGTTTCGCCGCCATAATCCGCATGGCCGCTCCGGAGAGGATCAGTTCAGACACCACCTCTGCATCTATCGATCCAGCTTTCATGTTAAGGAGGAAGAGTCCTTTCAGAAGCCGGTCACGGAATGTTGCCGGAAATGCGGCATAGGTTATTCTGAACGCAGACGCAAGCATCGCAGTGTAGGCGGCGATGTATATGGTCGAGTCGGGGTTGCGGACAAAAAACGGACGCCTTTCCGGTGATGGCGCGAACGGAGATATGTCGTCCTCAATTATTGTGAGTGAACGCGCTTTTGCCACGGTAGCAAGTTCGTCTTTCCGCTTCTCCGACAGTGTTATGCCGGTAGGGTTCGCCGCCTGTGGCATAGTGAAGAGCCCCTTTATCTTGTGCTTTCTTGTAAGACGGTCAAGTTCTGTCGGACGCATCCCTTCGCCATCCCCTTCAACAGGGACAAGTCTGACATGCGCAAGCCGTGCGCTCTCGATCAGATTGGAGTATGTGTAGGGGTCGACCGCGATTGCATCACCGGGTGCGAAGATGGAAAGAAGCGACACTGATATTGCGTTCTGGGCACCTGCGAACACCGCGACGCCATCCTTTGGCGCATTTACATTGTAGGCTTCAAGCAGGCGGCGTCCGGCGGCGATATGATGCGGAGAGCCTCCAGGGCTGGAGTATGTGAAAAGGCGCTCAATGTGTCCGCTTTCGGTTACGGATTTCATTGCATCGACGATTCCATAGGAAAGTGTAGGGAACGAACTTACCGTTCCAAGATCGATCATGTCGCCGTCTATCGCAATTTCCGGCGAAGCGTTTCCGGGGGCGGGGGACACGAAAGTGCCGCGTCCTGTTATTCCATATATGAGGTTCTTCTCCCGGCATACGTTGAAGGCGCGGGTAACAGTGGTGAAGTCGATGTCCAGCCAGTCGGCGAGCTCGCGCTGCGGCGGCAGGCGTGTTCCACGCGGAATTATGCCGGAAAGGATGTCATCCTCAAGCATCGCGGCGAGCGACAGGTATATCGGAGCCGACAGTCTGCTTCTGTCAGGCTTCCAGCTCAAGTGATAGTTGTCGAACGAATTTATTGGCATATGGGTTGCAAGTGTAGCACATCCGGTCATTATATTCCATACAATTCATTTATTGTATTGACCACCCTTGATGCGTAAAATACGACGCCTGTTTTTCAGAAGCGCCGGATGGCGCAGAAAGGTCAAAGACAATGGTAACTGAACAGATGAAGAGGAACCGTGATTTCATCCGCACGCTCAAGGGCGGAGTCATCATGGATGTTACGACGCCCGATGAGGCGAAAATCGCCGAGGATGCAGGTGCCGTTGCGGTCATGGCGCTCGAGCGAGTCCCCGCCGACATCCGCGCGGCAGGCGGCGTCGCCCGCATGAGCGATCCGGGAATGATCGTGAAGATCAAGGAGTCCGTGAAGATCCCCGTGATGGCGAAGTGCCGCATCGGTCACATCGCCGAGGCACGCATTCTTGAGGCTATCGGAATCGACTGCATTGACGAGAGCGAGGTGCTCTCTCCGGCTGACGACGTGATGCACGTCGACAAGCGGAAGTTCAAGACTCCGTTCGTGTGCGGCGCGCGTGATCTTGGCGAGGCGCTAAGGCGAATTGCCGAAGGTGCGGCCATGATGCGCACGAAAGGCGAGGCCGGCACCGGTGACGTTGTGCAGGC
>JAFXEA010000062.1 GCA_017521065.1 Kiritimatiellia bacterium
GAACGGATTCCCGGTAAGGAAGATGATGAAGCAAACATTCTCTTTCGGATTGAAGAGGGACCTTGCTACAAGGTCAAATCCTTTGCCGTAAAGGGAGTGAAGCAGTATCCTGAAGCGGCCGTTCTCGCGTGCGTTAAGACGGTCTCATCCGGTAGCGTGGCGGGAGAGAAGGTCCTAAAGGATGCTGCGCGTGAAATTGAGATATTCTGTGGTTCGGGGAAGCCTCCGCTTGCGGAGACCCATGTTTCAGTGAAGCGCATTCCGGTCGAGGGCGATCCAAACGCGCTTGACATTGTCTTTGATGTCGAAGAGGGCGTTCCTGTCACAATCGATCGCGTGCTGATTCGCGGCAACGACTATACGAAGGATAAGGTCATCCGCCGTGAAATTTCGCTTTCCCCGGGCGATCCGATGATTGAGAGCAAGGCTGAACAGTCGAAGCGCCGTCTTGAGAATCTCCGCTATTTCGACCGCGTCCGCTTCTATCTCGAGAAGAAGAACGATGCACTTGCGGAAAAAGGCAAGTCCGAAGTCCGAGACCTCGTGTATGAGGTCTCCGAGAAGAACACAGGGCAGTTCATGATCGGCGTCGGTGCGTCAAGTGTCGATTCCGTGTATGGTACAGTTGAGCTCTCCGAGTCTAATTTCGACCTTTTTAACCCGTGGCGTTTTCGTGGCGGCGGACAGAAGGGGCGTATGCTTCTCCAGGCAGGTCCTCGCTACCAGACGTATGAGGTTTCCGTCACTGAGCCGTACCTTTTCGACCGTATGCTCGAATTGACTGTCGATGCGTACCGCCGTCAGCGCTGGTACGACGATTATGACATCATCCGCAACGGTGCGTCCGCGACACTTGCCTATCCGGTGAAGTTCTGGCCCACGGCAAAGACCACGGGGCGTCTCGGCTTCCGTCTCGCCGCTGAATTCATAGAGTTTGATGATGTCAGTGATGATAAATACTATCTTGAAAAGGGATTCGCTCATTATACGACTCCAGAGGATGAACCTGGTCCGGTGTTCAAATGGCAGGAAGAGGAATATGGTGACGCTTTCGAGGTCCCGTTGCGCATCTTCTGGGAGGATGACACCCGCGACACGTTCCGTTTTGCGACGCGTGGACACAAAGCGTCCGTCTATGGAGATCTCGTAGGTGGCGACAACAATTACTGGAAGGTTGGCTTCAACTTCCGCCAGTATTTCCAGGTGTGGAAGAAGTACAACCATGTAATAGCCTTCGGTGTGCGCGGCGATACGCTCGATGCATTTTCCGATGATGTGCCGATATATAATAAGCTCTTTCTCGGAGGTCCTCGCTCCATCCGCGGTGTCGAGTATCGAGACATCGCTCCGCGTGTGTGGAGCCAGCAGGGCAAGAAAGGCAAATATGCCGCATGGGGTGGACAGACGAGCTGGTGCATAAACGCCGAATATACGGTACCGGTCGTGAAATTCGTTCGCGTCGCCGCATTCACCGATCTTGGCGCCGTCGGAGAGGATGAGTTTGATTTCAATACAGACTATTTCTGCTGGTCGGTAGGTCTTGGTCTCAGGCTGGACATCGAGAGCTTCCCGATTCGTCTGGATTTCGCCGTCCCTGTCGTCGAACCTGACGATGATGTGGACAAAGAATGCTTCTCGTTCACGGTCGGATACGATTTCTGAGGTGGTCAACCGAAATAAGGAGAAAAGAAAATGAAGAAGATCGTTTTTTCTTGTGTGTGCATGGCGGCTGCTGTCGTGTCCGCTGGGATGAAATTAGGTGTCGTGAATCTTGAGATTCTCATAAAGAACCACCCATCGCATGAATCAAATCGTGCGCTGGTGAAGTCGACGGCCGACGACTACCGCAAGAAGATGGATGCCCGTCAGGAAAAGGCGAAGGCTCTGGTCGAAGAAGGGAAAAAGATCCAGTCTGACTGGCAGAATCCCATGCTGTCTGCCGTGGCCAAAGCCGATCTCCAAAAAAAGATAGAGGAGGTGCAGCGCAAGCTGTTCGCTGTTCAGCAGGAGATGCGTGCCGAGGACCAGCGCTGTCAGGAGGAGTTGGCGGATCTTCAGCAGCGTCTTTTCAAAATTGAGAAGAAGGACGTCGAAACGAAGCTTGCTGAATTTGCGAAAGATGAGGGTTTCGATCTCATTGTCGATGCAGCAGCCTGCGGATTCGTAAAGCCGGATATGAATGTTACGGACGCCGTTTTGAAGAAGATGGGCGTCAAAGAGCCTAAAAAGTAACGTCGCTTGATGAACAGACGGAACATCGTGGCACTTGGTGCGGCATGGACCCTTGCGTCTGTGATTGCCGTATGTGTAGCGGTGCTTGCGGTATGGTGGGGCGGTGTCAACCAGGATGAGGGATGGTATCTGTACGCCGCCAGGCTTGTAGGGGAGGGGAAGGTACCATACAGGGACTTTTTCTTCACGCAAGGTCCGGTGCTTCCTTATATCTATTCCATCATGCCGGTGCATGGACTTCTGTCTGGTCGTCTTGTGACGTTTGCGTTTTCGGTTTTCTCGGTGCTTGTTGCGATTGCGTTTGCACGGAGACTTGTATCCAAAGAGTCTCGCAATGCCGTATCGCTTGCGGTTTTCGCAATGCTTGCCTGCAACCTGTACCATATGTATTTCACATCCATACCGAAGACGTATGCTCTCGGGACGTTGTTTGTAATGCTGGGTTTTCTGCTTCTGTCATACCGGTGGAACTTTCTTGCCGCTGTCTCCTTCGCCTTTGCCAGCGGTACTCGCATATCTCTTGTGCTGATTCTTGGTGTCGTGGGGATAGGCTTGTTGGTGACGCGTTTCCGTACCCTGCAGTGGCTCTGGTTCGGGGTCGGAGGAATGTTCGGACTGTTTCTCGTATATGGTTTTTTTGCGGTCGATGCTGAATCGTTGAAGGGGCTGTTGGCGGCGCAAGCGTACCATGCAGGACGAGGAGGGTTCGATCCGTTCTTTGCCGCTGGAGCTGTCTGCCGTCTTGCCAGAGGCTATCTTGCGGCAGGCGCGGTGATGTTTGCAGCGATCGCTCTTGGAAAGAGAACCACATATGATCTTATCAACGCAGTTTCCGATTCCCGAAGGTTGAGATGGATGGCCGGTATGTCTTTTGCCGCCGTGTTCCTGCTTCAGCTCAGCGCACCTTTCCCATACGATGACTATCAGGTGCCGCTCATGCCGCTTCTTGCGGTGCTTATTGCGGTGCCGTTTGCCGAACGTTCCGTCTTCTGCGGCAATGCAATGAGATGCCTGTTTCCCGTTTTAGTGTCGGGGATGTGTGCCATTGCGTCGCCTCTCCTCCAGGACTGGATGACCAACGGGCAGGACAGGTTCTGGTCGCTGAAGAAAGACAGGTCCGAACTTGCGCAGATGCGCGATGTCGCACGGAGACTCGAAACGATGGATCCCGGCGGAACCATGCTGTTGACCCAGGATCTCTATTTGGCTGTCGAAATGGAGCGCAAGGTTCCGGAAGGGC
>JAFXEA010000063.1 GCA_017521065.1 Kiritimatiellia bacterium
AGAGCGTCTTCAACTTCTCGACATTCGGATAACTCTCTTCCGGAGCCGGCGCATACCCGTGATAGATAAAACGCCAGAAAATCCGGATATCTTCGCCGAACGCCTTGTAACACTCTTCGTTGAAGGCGGGTTCATTCGACGCCAGCGAGAGCCCTGCAATTCGCGCATCGGGAATATTCCTGAGGATCGTCTTCGCGGTCCGGACATTGAATGCGACGATCTGCCGCGGTGTGCGGGTTCCTTCTTTGCAGAAGTCCGGCTCGTTCCACATCGCCCAGTCCCGTACACGCCCCTTGAAATGTTTCGAAAGCGCGTCCACCCAGCGGTCCCATGCGGACAGCGCCTCCTCCGAAACCGGGAACCCACCGGCAAGATCCGGTGTGCCGCCGCCCTTGTAGACCGGATTGCCGTAGTCCGTCTCCAAGACGGGATTAAGTCCATGCGCCAGCGCGAAATCGACGCATTCGTCAAGCCACGCGAAATCATACGTTCCCTTCACCTTCTCGCACTTGGCCCATCCGCCCTGAAGACGGATTGTCCGGATCCCCAGCTGCGGCAGCCATTCACGATAGGCGGAAAACCGGGTGAAATCACGGTCGAGAACTTCACAGCCGATCATCCACTGATCGTCCTTCCGGTCCGGCGCCGTGCGCGGCCGCAACAGGCCGATCGGCGAAAAGTCCTTCACCGCCGACGGATCCTTGACGATCAGTTCCCGCACGCCGGCAGCGGAGACGGCCTCCCCTTTCAGCGACCTGAATGTGTTGTTCTCGATGAGAATGCGGCCGTGGATCTTCGGCGCCGCCGGATCACCCTCGTTCCATCCGGAAAGACCAAAGGCGAAACCTCCGCCGTTGACGATTTCGTTGCCGCGGATCGTCATATCGGAGATCCGCCCCGATTCGAACCAGTAATCGGCAAGATCCATCCCATGCACGGCCTTCTGGCAATCCTGAAAACGATTGCCCTCGACCAGGTATTTTCCCCGCCCCGAAAGCCGCAGATGGGGGAAATTCACAAACCGGTTGCCGCTGATCGTGACGTCCGGATTGAGCGTCGCATTCTCGACGAGCTGCCCCGCGTGAGCGCGCCCTGCGATCTCGCCGTCCGTCGTGATCACGGCGACCGATGCATCCTGCGCATCGCGCGCGACCGACAAGACACGCGCCGACGCCGTCACCGCTCGCGTATGCGCGGTCAGGCACTCGATACGGTCGCCCGGACGGTACGGGAAGAACCCCTGCTGCGACGGATGCTGCGGCTTCAAGCGCATGCGCCGTCCGTCAACCGAGAGAATCTTCAGATAATTGCCGTGGATGTTTATCCAGTCATCGAACGAATGCCCGCCTTCACAATCGATGATCGAAACCTGTCCATAACAGTTGATGAACTGAAGTATGTCTGCCGTCAGCGTAACGCGCTCCCCTTCCGGCGGAACGACCTTCAAGCCTTTCACCTTGATGTTTCCGCTGCGCTGTGCGACAACCCCCATTCCGCCGAACCGGCGGATCGATACGTTCTCGACATTCACATCGCGGCAATCTTCGAAGAAAAAGACATCCCGATACCGTTTCTCCTCAAGATTCACAGCAACGCGCTCTCCGGCATTGTAAGGTATCGAACAGCATTTCGGATGTTTATCTCCATAGTAGGAAAAGCGCACCTCGCGGTTGCCGTGATCCTCAGCCCGAGCTCCGACGAACGACGCCGGAAACGAGCTTTTATCCCCCGGTGATTCCGGCGCCATCAGGTAGGAGATGCACAGACGGTCAAGCGCATGGAGAGAGAATCTTCCGTCACGAGTCGAAACAGGGCAACCGTCAAGCGTAAACGTCAAATGTCCGTTCTCAACTTTGTACGGACACACCCCTTCATCGAACTTCACCGTAAATCCGCCGCTATCCTTCTCCTTGACCGTGAAACCAGCACAGGAAGGATACCGCGTCGTCACCGTGAAGTTGCGGAATGTCAGCCCGGTGCCGTTGGTGGCGGCGAACGGAAACGTCCGGCCATGAAAGACGAACGTGGAGCCGCATCCGTCGATGGTCACGTTCCTACGGCCGGCAAGCGGAAATACGACGCGCTTTTCTCCGCTTTGGTTGTTGGACGGATCAAGCCACATGGTCTCTGAGCCGTCCTCGTAAAAATGATAGGTATCTTTGGCGAAGTAGAGCGTCCCGCCTTCTGGAGGCAATGCATCGATACAGGAGCGGACAAGCTTCGTGGCGTTGCGGAAATTGAGTCTCCGCATCATCGTCCGGGCGATGCGCTCCTGCCCCGCCGTATTCGGATGGAGCATGTCGGTCCGGGCGTTGTGAAAGAATTTCTCATGCGAAGCGTCGAGCGGGTAAAGCCCCGACTCCGCGTAAAGATCGATGAGCCGCGCGGAACGCCATTTCGCGGCGGCTTCCTTGATCACGTCGACATAGTCGCTTATCCACAACCCGAGCGTATTGGCGTACGTTTCGTCAGGCTGCACATTGCCCGGTCCGAACGTCGCGTAACCGCGGTGGATCGGCGTCATCAGCCAAATCGTCACGCCCGGGAAACGGCGCTCGCAGTAATCCATCACGGCGGCGATCCGGCCACGGAACGACTTCTCGCCGTCAGACCAGCCGCCGAGCGGCACATTCGCGTTGTAGTCGTTCGTTCCGGCGAAAATGACGATTTCGTCGACTTGATTCGAATGTGTCGCAGACAGTTTTTCCGCCTGGGCGAAAACATGTTTCCATTGGTGACCGTTGATGCCGTAGACGAGCGAAACGATCCCCAGATCTCGTTCGAGAAAATTCCAGTAGTTCGACGTGCAGCCGATATGACGCGCATCCGTGATCGAGTCGCCGAGAAACGCCACGCGCCGCCCGCGCCAATCGTTCGGGCGGACGGAGGAAAGCGGCACGAGCGTCTTTTCGGATCCAGTTTGCGTCCGCCCTTCGGAAAGGTTGACGACCGGCACCGACCAGGCGCTGCCCGATGACAAGACGGCTTCGGCGGAAGCGCCGGGGAGCGCAACGAGTGCGATTGACTGTTCAGAGCGATCCTTCTTCTTGCCATCAAGAAGAGCATTCAGACGCCCGTGAAGCGTCCGCCCGTCCATCGCAGGAACTCGGCGCTTCAAAGACATTTCGACTCCGTTCTTGTTCACGCGCTCGTCCGTGACCGCGTATTGCTCCCCCAATGGAACGGATGACGGGAAATCATCAAGCCCGCAGAAAACAAGCCCGGCACCGTCAGGCGCCGCCAACGAAACAATTCGCCCCTCTATCTCCGCGCCGAGCGCCGGACAAAACGCCGTAAGCGCGGCAACTGTTGTAGCAACGGCTTTTACACACGTTATTCTCATTTTACTCCACCTATATTCTCCGCAATTGTTGTTCCGCAAGATGTTCTCATTTTCCTTGATTGCCACTCATTATTTCCGCATCGTCACATCACCAGAGATGGACAAGCTCATCCCGTCGGGAAGGCCCTCCGTTTCGAGACCCTTTATCGTGTGCGGCGCGCTTGTAGCATCAATGCGTCCAGTAAAGCGCGGAACATCGCCGTATGTCTTGAACCGGCGGAATGCGAAGTTTTCATACTGCACCTTGAAGCCTGAAAGATCCTTCGCCGGCTCATGCTTCTGATTGCCGAGATAGCGCCCGTAACTCTGCACGTCCACGCAAAGAAGGCAGGCCGTTTTCGTTTCGCCGAAACGGAATTTGATGTCTTCGCGCGACTGTTGCAACTGCGGCGCGTAGCGCGGATAGGCGAAGTCGAACTCGATCTCCTCCATCACGATGTTGCGGATGCGCGTCGACGGCGAGGCGAACCAGGTCGTCACGTCGCAGCCGATGCGGTCGGTCGCGATGCAGGCGATGTCGCGGTAGAGGACGTTCTCGATGAGGCACGGCTTGGGTCCGGCCCACACCTCCAGGCACTTCCCCCAATCGCACCAGAGAACACACCGCTCAACCGTGACGTTTCGCGTCGGGCCCGTCCCGCAATCGAGATAGGCACCGCGGGTGATGATGCAATCGTCAAACGAGCGGACGAACGAATCGCGGATCACCACGTTTTCCGACGCGCAGACATTGATGCCGTCCGCGTTATACCGCCAGCACCCGACGATTTTCACGTTTTCGATCAGGACATCCTTGGACTGCGCGCGCACGATCATCGTCCAGCGCGGAGGGTCGCGGAACGTGACTCCTCTCACGACGACATTCGTCGACCAGGCGCAGGTAAACGTCGTAACCGCCATCTGAGCGCCGTAGAATCCCTCTGGAATCCCTGCTTTGACGGCGGCTTGATGAGCGCTGCATTTCGTATCGGCCCTGTCGAGAAACGACCCGTCGAC
>JAFXEA010000064.1 GCA_017521065.1 Kiritimatiellia bacterium
AAAGGGAGAGGGTCATTGCCGCATATGACGGTGAGATAGAATACTGCGACCATGCCATTTCAATGCTTCTGGATGGATTGCGGAAAAGCGATAGAGGGCGCAATACGATAATAGTGATAGTCGGTGACCATGGTGAGTCGTTCTGGGAACGTGGATTTTCGGGTCACGGAAACAATCTTCATGATGAAGAGCTGAAGGTGCCTCTTCTCATAAGGCCGCCGTTGGATGGATGCCGCTATTGTCCAGGAGCGGTGGTCAGGGGCCAGGTTGGCGCGATAGACATAGCGCCGACGCTCCTTTCTCTTGCCAGAATTCCTGTACCGGTCTCATGGCAGGGGAAAAGTCTTGAGGGTGCGTTGTTGCACGGTGGATCCGTATCGGGAAGACCTGTTGTCTCCGAGACCCGCATAAGGGATGGACTTTGGCAGCGGTCGGTCAGGACCGAACGGTATAAGGTAATATCACTGTATCCGTTTGATTCGCCCGTGGAGGTGTATGACATCGTATCCGATCCGGAAGAGAGGAGCAACCTCATAAGGAAAAATGCCGTTCTTCCGATGGATATCCTTAAACTCAACGAACTTCTGAAGCCAGCCAGATGACCGCTGTCCGCACATATGCCCTTATCGCAATGTTTCTGCCGGTTGCCGACAGGTTCAGAGGTCTTTTCCATGAATCTGGATCTATGGTCTCTGTCGATATCGTCGCGCAAGATGTCTTTGATGGCGGATGGGCAGACGGCATCCAATCGACGGGTGTGCCGTATGGAATTGCTGATGTTGACTGGTGTGACACCTTTTTGTCTCCAGAACCGCCTGTTGGATTGGATGAGACTGCTGATATTGATATTTGTCCTCTATCCCCGCAGGGATCAGAGTCGGGATTTGGTATTTCGCTTCAGGGTATGGATGTGCTTTCCATTTCTAAGAGCAGGGAATTTGCCTTTTCGTATGATGTGCGAGGTGTGGAGACGCAACACGCAGATTCTTTGATGCTGCGTTTTCTGTATGAACAGATCAACGATGGGAAAGTCCCGGCCAGATTGCCGAAGTGGCGAGAATCCCTGGTGCGCATGCTGTCGGAGGGTACGCCCGGAACTGATTTTGATACGGTGTACAGAATGCTACTGCAGGGCTTCCCTGGACCTTCCGATGAAATGCGTGTGGACAGGTTGGCGAAATGGCTGGAATGTGTGGAGTCGCCGAAAAAGCGAGGTGATGTGCTTAGAGGTGAAACGAGGTATTGGATAAATGCCGGAATATATGACAAGGCTGTTGAGGCGGCTGATCGCATGCAGGAGGCGTATCCGGAATATGCCATACGGGCATGCCGTCTTCGTGCACTCGCCTATGCGTCAGCTGGTGAGCTTGCGTTGGCCAGGGTGGAAATATCGAAAGCCCGTTCCCATAGTCTCCCGTGCGGTGAACGTCTTGAGCTTCTATATCTTGAGGCATGGATATCCTTGCAAGACAATGATATCGAATTAGCAGAACGTAATCTGCGCACCATACTCAAGGAGGCGCCTAACGGCAATATGAACCGCAAGGCGCGACATGTGCTTGATTCACTTGAAGGAAACCGATGATGAAAGATAAAGGATTGTCCGTATTATGTCTTGTAGGGTTGCTTGCCGTCTCAGCCCCAGCGATAGAGAGCGGTAGGCTGGAAGGATGGTGGCGTTTTTCGGAACCGTCTGGGGATGTGTCTTTCGATTCATCAGGGAATTTACGTGATGCATTGATAGATACGAATTCCGTGGAATGGATTGCTTCAGCTCCTGGCGGCGGTGCATTGTGGTTCGACGGTGTAACGAACGTCGGGGATTCAGCAGTGGAGGCGATTGCGTTTGTCGAGGTACCGGATTTTGCCGATATACACGTTTCGAACGGATTTACGGTCGCGGCATGGGTTTTTGTCGAGAATGCCGAGCCGTTTTCGGCATTGGTCTTGCGGACTGCCGACAAAAGCGGCTGGAATGATGGCTTCGGAATTTATCTTGGCGAAATGGGCGGTTTGGGAGGGTTTGTGCGTTCCGGGATAGACGCCAATGCAGTTGAGGGGGGCGAAATTCTGTCAAATTGCTGGACGCATGTGGCGATGTCCTATTCGGGAAGGAATCTCTCTCTTTACATAGACGGCAAGGTCGCTGCGTCACGGGAGTTTCAGACTGAAGAACCTGCCGATGCGACGGCTTCGCTCTCTATTGGACCATTGGCTGAAGGAAGAAAACAGTCCTCATTTGTCGGAGCCATAGCGGATGTGCGTATATGGTCCGAAGCACTGACTCCCAATCAGGTCAAATCCGTACGTTCCCAGTTCCTTGGGGATTCCATCGATCCCAACGATGATGACGATAGTGACGGCATTCCGAACGGATGGGAAGTGCGGTATGGATACGATCCGCGCGATGGAAGCGATGCGCAGTCAGATCATGACGGAGATGGTTTGACCAATCTTCAGGAATTCCGCCTTGGTCGCAATCCTTGCGTCAAGGCTCAAAATGCCGTACCTTCACTCATCAAAAGCTGCACGGTGGTGACTCCATGAAACTTTCAATCAAATTGACGGCGCTGTGCCTTGCGGCATCATATGCCTTGAAGGCAACGGAATTTGTGAATGAATGCGACCCTGGCGGTGGCGACCCCGACCCTGTCGAATGCACCGAAGGCGATGATTATTTTGGCGGCGAGCCGCCCTCCGGAATGGGAGGAGGGGGAAGTCTGTCTCCCGATAGAGGGGGTATGTCCGTATTCTCGCCCGGCAATGGTGGGCGCGTGTCCTATGGAGGGGGATACAGCACCCCGTCCGGTATCGCGTTCACGTTTGCCAACGATGGGGTGAATCCTCCGGTCACGCGATATGTGCATGACGGCAAGGAGTACAGGTACTACCCGTCTGGAGACCCTGAGCCAGGCAAAGCTGCAACTGCGTCGTTGGGCGAATCCTGGATGCATCATGGTGGACAGACGGAATGCCCGCCGGAGACGGCGAACTGGAGCTGTTCGCTTGGGCGCGATGCCGCAGGGAGCTATGCCGGACGCATAGAGCTGAACCCTGACGCCATGTTTACCACCAACGCATTGTCTA